>CAZEZE010000308.1:0-3754 GCA_964516445.1 uncultured Chitinophaga sp.
GAAAGCTTTCCGGGCCCGCTTCATCACAAAAACTTCTTTGTCCAGTTCCATGGTAAAGGAGCGGTCGATCTTTTCCCCGTTCAGCGTCAGGTACATCTCCCCGAACTGCGCGGCTTCATCAAAAATGCAAATGGAAACCTGGCTGGCCATTTGCCCCAGTTGCCCGAACTGCTGAAATAATACCAGGGTGGCATCCTTCAGTTCCCCGCTTTGCTGCATGGCCATCGTGCGGGCGCGCACCCGCTCCAGGGCCAGCTGCACCTGACCTTCCCTTGCCTGCGCTTCGGCTCTTTGCAGGTCGAGAAATCGCGTATACGTCTGATCGAATACACCGGCAAACCGTTCGAGGATACGGAGACTTTCATCCGGGCGCAGTTCCGGTGTGGAAAAAGAAAGATGGCCTTTGGAGAAAAAGGCGCTGCTGATCACGCGGCGGCCTTTGGTATCCGCACTTCTGATCTGCACTCCGCTGATCGCATTCCGGTAGGTAAGCCACCGGTCCAGCTCCTTTTCCTTCAGTTCAATAACCAGTGATTTTTTCTTTTCTTTCCAGGCGCGGTAAATTTTTTGAATCAGGGAGGGTTCATCAATGGAAACATTGAAAGCGCGGTCCACCTGCCGGCCACCCCCGCCCCAGTCCGTTACCCGGAATTCGATCAGTCGTTCCGCTTCGTTCACGACACCGATGGTGAACTGGATGGGTGTTTCTCCGAGTTCCCGGAACTGCTGAAACAGGATTTGTGCGGTTTCCGATAATTCCCCGCTTCGCTGCATAGCCATGGTCCGTGCCCGCACCCTTTCCAGGGCCAGTTGCACCTGCGATTCACGGGCCTGGAATTCCGCTTTCTTCAGGTCATTGAACCGGGTATAACTCGATTCGAATACTTTACCGAACCGATGAAGGATTTCAAATTTCTCTTCGTTCAGCGGTTCCGTTTCCACGATCTCCAGCGCCCCGAACTGATTAAAGGAAGCAGAGAACACCACCTGTTCCGGTTCCCGCAGCGCTTTTTGCAGGGCGTTGGGCAGACCCGGCAACGCGGTAAAAAATCCCTTCTCAAATTTTTTCTTTTCTGTTCCGGACAGGGTAAAAGTCCATTTCGGATCCCGCGCTTTCCAGGCCCGGACAATCGATTGGAAAAACCCCTTATGAAAGGGGGTGATAGAAAAGGGCCGTGCCGGTTTATCCGCTTCAGCGCTGGCAATCCACAATTCATTGGACAGGGGCTGATGTATCCAGATAATACTGCTGGTTAAGGAAAACCCCAGCCTGGTCAGCTCCCGGAACAATACGGACACCAGTCCGGCCAGCTCATCGGAATGCTGCATGGCCATAGACCGCGACCGGACCCGCTCCAGGGCCACTTCAATAGAGGCTTCCCGGGCCTGTTTTTCCGCCAGCTGAATGTCGTTGTAGCGCCGGTATGCCAGATTGAACACATTGCGGAATCGCTTCAGCAGTTTCAGTTTCTCCTCCCCGATCGGGAGAAAGGCGGAGATACCGATGGATCCCGTGCCGATAGAATATAAATAATAATACAGTGCTTTGGCCCGCCGGGTCCGGGGATCTTCCTTTTCCCCGATTTCTTTCCTGAATTTTTTCCAGCCCGCCAGGTCCTTTCCCGCAAAGACTGTTTCCGAAAAAGCATCTTCGTCACTGCGCATTTGATTGATCTGTTTCGCAATCACCGGGTGGGTATCAAAGCGGAGATAATTGGTGCTTTTCCCGAGATCGTCAGAATAATCATAATTGACAAACGTTCTTTTTTCATCATTATGAATATTGATCATCGCATTGCGGATTTCCGTGAATCCCAGTAAGAGGAATTCGCGGAACATCGTTTCGCAGATATCCGGCAGGTCTTCCGATCGGTGCATACCCATAGCTGCGGCCCTGACTTTTTCCAGCGAGGCTTCGATCCGGGCTTCCCGCGCCTGGTGTATGGCCTGTTCGAGGTCCTGGTAACGGGTATAAGCCAGTTCAAAGACATTGAGAAAGCGTTTGAATAAGCCCAGGTCTTCTTTGCTCAGCGGCGCATAGGTAGAGATACCCAATGCTACCGGCCCCAGCGAATGCCAGTAATAATTAAGAGAAGTCGCTGTTTCGAGGTATTTATCTATGAATACATTGGTACCCTTCTGGTAATTCAGCCATTCCTTTACTTTTTGTCCGCGGATATGAGTATAATGTGTCTGGCCCCTGCCCTTCATCATTTTTGCCGCAAATGCCTTTGCTATCTTATGATTTGTATAAAGTGTTTCGGTAATGAAGGTCTTTTTGTGCTTAGCATAAAATTCATAGTTCATATAGGCCCCCTTCTTCACATTGAATATGGCCGTTTGCACATTCCTTATTTCTTTTATCCCCAGTGACTGCAGTTGCAGGGAGATGGCCCTGCAGATCTTCAGCATGTCGGCCGGCTCTTTCATCTTCAGGGCTACGGCACGGACCTTTTCGAGGGCTGCTTCCACTTTTATTTCCCTGGTCTTCGCCGCCAGTTCCAGCCGGAGCTTTTCAGCTCTTTCCCCAATAGTGACTTTCCTTTTTGCGGGCATAGGTTCAGCTCATTGATAATTGTATGATAAATGCAGTTCCCTCCCCTTCCTTAGTTTCCACTTTTATGTCGCCGCCATGGGCCTTCACAATATCATAGCTCAGCGACAAACCCAATCCTGTCCCCACCCCCGTAGGTTTGGTAGTGAAAAAGGGCTGGAAGATCTTGTCCAGTACTTTCTGCGGGATGCCTTTTCCATTATCGGCCACCCTGATCTCCACCTTGCCGTTGACCTTTTTTGTGCTCACCGTCACAGTGGGCTCGTACCTGTCCGCTGCTTCAGCAAAGGAGGTTCTCTTCTTATCATCTACCGCATAAAAGGCATTATTGATCAGGTTCAGTATCACCCGGCCCAAATCCTGCGGAACGACAGGAATAACCCCGACCGTGGCATCGAATTCAGTTTTCATGGAAGCATTAAATGACTTGTCCTTCGCGCGTAATCCATGAAAAGCCAGCCGCAGGTATTCATCACATAAGGCATTGATGTCGGTGGGCTCCCTCTGCCCGCTGCTGTTACGGCTATGTTGCAGCATTCCCTTGACGATGGCATCGGCCCTTTTACCATGGTAGTTTATCTTTTCCTCATTGCTTATGACATCATTGATCAGGTCATTTTGCAGTTCTTCATCTCTTTCCGTCACCGGTTTTGAACGCGCCACCTTCAGTTCCTCCAGCATTTCTTTGTTCAGTTCCGAAAAATTGTTCACAAAATTCAGCGGGTTCTGGATCTCATGGGCGATGCCGGCCGTAAGTTCACCCAAAGAGGCCATTTTCTCCGAGTGTATCAATTGACCCTGGGTAGCTTTCAGGTCCTCCAGCGACTGGTTTAACTCGCGGGTCCTGCTGTTTACTTTATCTTCCAGTATCCTCTTTTCCTTTTGCAGGGATTTTGTCCTCCAGCGGGTGAATATATATATGCCGGAAATGAATAAGAGTGCATATAGTGCATAAGCCCACCAGGTTCTGTACCAGGGCGGCAGTACCCTGAAGGAATAACTCATTTCGCTCCAGATGCCATAGGGATTCAGTGCTTTTAGTTTAAAAGTGTAATGACCTTCCCTCAGGTTTCCAAAACTGGCATTGTTGTTTTTGCTTAGGGGGCTCCAGGTCTTATCAAACCCTTCCAGCATTGTCTGGTAGCGGGTGCTGTTTGAAAAATGCGGATCTATGGCCGCAAAATCAAAACTGATGGTATT
>CAZEZE010000309.1:0-3746 GCA_964516445.1 uncultured Chitinophaga sp.
TACTGAGAAGCTTATAAGGACTATTAGCTCTAAGTCTCCCTTTTAGGCCTGCCCGCAGTAGCGTGCGTAGGCGGGGGACAGGTCCAAAGGTCCGAAGGACTCCTTTGGAGACTCCCATGGAGGGGAATTATATCTGAATACAAACATTCTTCGCCTCCGTAAAAAACCGAAGCGCCTCCCATCCTCCTTCCCTTCCCACTCCGCTGTTCTTCATTCCGCCGAAAGGTGTCCGAAGGTCACGGAGCAGCCAGCAGTTGATCCAGATGATCCCGCATTCCAGTCTGGCCGCAACACGATTGGCTTTAGAAATATCCTGGGTCCACACGGTGGCTGCCAACCCATAAGAACTGGCATTTGCCAGTTGCAGTGCCTCCTCCTCTGTTTGAAAAGATTGTAAAGTCACCACCGGGCCGAATATCTCTTCCTGGTTGGTCTGGCAGTTGGGGCCAAGCCCTTCTATTACGGTTGGTTCAATAAAAAATCCGTCCTCACATCTGCCCTCCGGTTTTACCGGGTGTCCCCCGCAAAGGATATTTCCGCCTTCCTGTTTGGCGGTATCAATGCAGCGTAAAATTTTTTCAAAATGCGTTTTACTCACAATGGCCCCCTGCCTGGAATCGCCATCCAGCGGGTCGCCCACTTTCAATTGCATGGTCTTTTCAACAAACTCCGTTTTAAATTTATCATAAATGGATGCCTCGATGAGGATCCGGCTGCCGCATAAACAGATCTCCCCCTGGTTGCTGAAAGAGGAACGAAGGGTCACTTCCATCATTTTTCCCCAGTTGCAATCTGCAAAAATGACTGCGGGATTTTTTCCTCCCAATTCCAATGAAAGCTTTTTGAATTTAGGAGCCGCAATGGATGCGATCCTCTCCCCTGCACGTGTACTGCCCGTAAAGGAAACGGCTTTTACTTCGGGGTGTGAAACAATGGACTCCCCTGCACCGGGGCCTGTGCCATGCACGATATTCAGTACACCAGGCGGCATACCGGCCTCTTTACAAATTTTGGATAACAGGAATGCGGTAACCGGTGTTACTTCTGAAGGTTTTGCGATCACACAGTTCCCGGCCGCCAGCGCCGGTGCGATCTTCCAGGTAAACAGATATAAGGGAAGGTTCCAGGGAGAAATGCATCCCACAATTCCGATCGGCTGACGAAGCGTAAAGTTCACGGCCCTGTCTTCCATCATATGGCTCTCGGAGGGAAAATGCATGATACCGGTGGCAAAGAACCGGAAATTGGCCGAGGCCCTTGGTATATCCACTTTCTTGCTTAACCAAAGCGGCTTGCCGTTATCATTGGTTTCGGCAAGGGCCAGTTCATCCAGGTTCTCATCAATGAGATCCGCGATCCGGTTGAGCAACCGGAACCTTTCCTCTACCGGGGAACTGCTCCAGGATGGAAACGCTTTTTTAGCCGCACTCACCGCTGCGTCAACATCCTTTTTATGTGAATCCGGGATCTGGCCGTATATCCTGCCGGTAGCGGGGTCGGTATTATCAATGAAATTCCCGCTTAAAGGAGCGATGAGGTTTCCACCGATGTAATTCTCCAAATGATATGGAATTTCAAGCTTCACCTGGTAGTTGAATATTGAAAATTGATTATTGAATTTTTTTTAAATACTCCCCGTACGTCCCCCATCCACCGGTATACTCACACCGCTCACATACGAAGCCGCCGGTGATGCCAGGAAAGCAGCCATCGCCGCAATCTCTGATGCCTCCCCGAACCTTTTCATGGGCACTTCCTCCATCATGTTCTTTTCCACAATTTCCACCAGCGTATTACCCCGCTTCGCGGTATTCTCAATCAGCGTTGACAGGCGCTTCGTGGCCGTAAATCCCGGAAGT
Organism: uncultured Chitinophaga sp.; assembly: GCA_964516445.1. Taxonomy (GTDB): domain Bacteria; phylum Bacteroidota; class Bacteroidia; order Chitinophagales; family Chitinophagaceae; genus JJ008. The sequence goes on from CAZEZE010000309.1 coordinate 1,860, forward strand.
ACATTATTGACCGTGATATTGAACTGACCCAGTTCATTGGCCAGGCTCTTGGCCCAACTGGCCACGGCGCCCCGGATCGTATTACTTACACCCAGGTTCTTCAGCGGGACTTTCACGGAAGTGGAAATGATATTGATGATCCGGCCATAACCTTCCTTCTTCATGGAAGGCACAACCGCTTTTGCCAGGATATGATTACAGACCAGGTGCTGGTTGAATGTTTCCAGGAATGCGTCTTCACTGGCTTCTATGACGGGACCTGCCGCCGGCCCGCCCGAATTATTGACCAGGATATGCACCGCATGTTTTATCACATGTGCGTGGATGACCTTTTTCACTTCTTCGGGCTGACTGAAATCGGCGACCAGGTACTGGTGCTGTTGTCTTAATGATCCGTCCAGTTGCTGCACGGCGAATTGAAGCGCTTCTTTATTCCTGGCAACCAGGGTGCAGTTGGCCCCCAGTAAGGCCAGCTCTTCAGCGATGGCCAATCCGATACCCTGGGTGCTTCCGCAAATGATGGCATATTTTCCTTCCAGGGAAAGATTCATGGTGTCAAACCTAAAGAAAATTGTCGTAATTTTTCATTTAATATACGTTGTCACAAACCTGCCTGCCGGCAGGCAGGGACACAAATACACGAAGCATTTTTTCCTTTGTGATTTTTTGACTTCGTGACAATATTATTCCTTACTAAAAACAACTTCCATCATGGCTGTGCTTGCCCCCTTTAACCTCAAAAAATGGATCGATGAGAATCGCGCCCTGCTGAAACCACCGGTAGGGAACCAGTGTGTGTATAAGGACGCCGAGAATTTCATCGTGATGGTCGTGGGCGGACCCAATGCCCGTAAGGATTATCACTTCAATGAAACGGAGGAACTCTACTACCAGGTGGAAGGCGACATCGTTGTAAAGATCATCGACAATGGCGAATTCAAAGACATTCCGATCAAAGAAGGGGAAATATTCCTGTTACCGCCCAAAACCCCGCATTCACCACAGCGGGGCGCGGGTACGGTGGGACTGGTGATCGAAAAGAAAAGGGAAAGCGAGGATGATGGTTTTCTGTGGTTTTGTGAGAAATGCGGTCATAAACTTTATGAAGAAACACTGCACGTGGACGATATCGTGAAACAGTTACCGCCGGTGATGAACCGGTTCTGGGAAAACACTCTGCACCGCACCTGTGAAAAATGCGGGGCAGTGATGGAGCCTCCTGTCAGGAAAAATTAATTTTCACGCAAAGACGCTAAGTTTGCGCAAAGCTGCAAATAGACTTAGCGCCTTTTGCATTTTTCTTTGCAGCTCTGCGTGAAATATTATGAGAATAGATATCCATACACACATCATGCCCGAAAAAATGCCGAACTGGACCCAGAAGTTCGGGTATGGCGAATTCATCCACCTGGAGCACCGGGAGTGCGATGCCTGTATGATGAAGGGTGATAAACTATTTCGCATAGTGGAAGAGAATTCCTTTAAACCGGAAGCACGCCTTCATGAAATGGAAGAAACGGAGGTTACGGTGCAGGTGCTGTCCACGATTCCGGTATTATTCAATTACTGGGCTAAACCGGCGGACGGGCTGGAGACCTCCCGGTTTTTCAATGATCATATTGCCGAAACGGTGGCCAGAGAGCCCCATCATTTCATGGGATTAGGCACGGTACCGATGCAGGATACCGAGCTTGCCATGAGGGAAATGGAGCGCTGTGTAAAGGTGCTGAAGATGCCGGGGCTGGAGATCGGGAGCAATATCAACGGTAAAAATCTTTCGGACCAATGCTTTTTTCCTTTTTATGAAATGGCGGAGAAACTCGGCTGTGCCCTGTTCATTCATCCCTGGGACATGATGGGAGAAGACCAGATGGAAAAATACTGGCT
>CAZEZE010000310.1:0-3732 GCA_964516445.1 uncultured Chitinophaga sp.
ACTAATAGGCGCATAAAAATATTTTATTAATTTGATTCTATCAGGGTAATCACAGTTTTCGATTTCAACTCCTCCGGGTCGGAGTACACTATAAGATTTTTAAATAAAGGCTGTTAAAATGCCGGAATACCATTTTACTTTCATCAGGGGAAATTTCTATATATTCAAATGGGGAGGTTTGCCAACGGGTATCGTTCGTTATGACATGCCGGGTTTCCAGGCGGGTGTCGAAGTCAAATGACCATATCGCATAGCGGCAATCATTGGTCATACAATCACCTGAATAAAACACTTTTCTCCCGGAGGGACTCCACACCAGGGGGTTGTTGCCGCCCGCCACGTAGAACCCGGAGGGCCGAAAACGGTCAACTTCCTGTCCTGTTCTTGTATTGAGGACCACGAAGTCCCCGTTGAATTCTGTCCTTAGGGAATAAAGTACTCCGTTTTTCCAGTACAGCTTTCCACTAAAGCTGTTTGGAAACGAATCGATTTTCTGTAAAGTCTGCAGATCGTATTCATAGAACTGAAAATTACCAGACAACAGGGCTTTTTGCCTTTCGGGGTCAATAAAGATGGCGGACTGGGACGGACCAATTACGGTGCTGGTTTTGGTGTCGGAATTGATATGGTAAAGCATCCAGTTGGCGATGCTCTGGCTGGTCCCGCACCAGAAATCCCAGGGGGAATCGCAGGGACGGCCAGTAGTTACCAAGTTGCCAGTTCCCAGCAGCATTTGATTATCGCTGATCAGGAGGCTGCTTGCTTCATTTTCCTGCAGCGAAATAGCAAGACTTGCAATGCCCGGACCGGTTACGGGATAAGTATAGTAAGCAAGTTTATTATTGATCTTTCCTGCAAATATGATTCGGGAATGTTCGGCGGTTAATCCTGTAATGGCCCCCCCGCTGCCGGGAGCTATATTGGTCAATACTTGCTTGTCCAGATCCGCTTTCAGAATATCATTGCTACCGGAGATAAACAGTTGGGAGGATGAACCCCATTTATATATCATGGGGTACCCATATGCGGTAAAGTTGATCTTCCAGCCAAAACTCTCATGAACAGAAGGGTCTTTTTCCAGTAGTTTCTCCTGAAATTCACCCTTTTTGGAACAGGAGTAAAGGCAGAAAACGAAGAAATAAATGAAAGCTGCATTTTTCATAACCAGAGCATAATCCTGCTAAGCTAACTCCCGGCAATTGCGGACTACAATTGAATTTCGCCTGTCTTCCTGCCCGGTTTGCAATTTTTACTAAAATCATGCGGGCAGACATTGACTGTAACTGTAAAATCATTAACTTTTAACAGGGAACCCTCTGATGAGGCGTAGTGCGGGCGGATTTTCAACAACCAACCACAGAAACCGGCAAATGACCACCATTACGGCTCAAGGCCTTTTGTTTCAGCGCATCCGCGAAATGTTGCCCCCGCAGGCTCCGCTGGTGGATACGGTTTCAGATATCCTGCATGTCAGCAGCGACAGTGCCTACCGGCGTATCCGGGGAGAAACGTTTTTGCTGCTGGATGAAGCGGTACTCCTTTGCAGGCATTTTAATCTTTCACTGGATCAGCTTGCAGAAACAAAAAGCAACGACGTCCTTTTTCATAATGTTCATATACGGAACGGGGAGTTCACTTACCGGCAATTTTTGGAAGGGCTTAAAACCCGGATGGCAGCACTTGCAAACGTTACTCAAAAAGAAGTGGTCTATATGTCTAAGGACCTGCCCATCTTTCATAATTTTTACTTCCGGCCACTGATCGCCTTCCGGTATTTTTTCTGGATGAAATCACACCTGTTGCATCCCGAGTTTGAAAAAATGCAGTTCAGTCCTAATGTCCTGCCGGGGGATATAGAAATACTGAGCAGGGAACTGTCCCGTGCGTATTGCGGCATCCCTTCCGTGGAAATGTGGAATACCGAAAGCATCAACAGCACCATTTCGCAAATCGAGTTTTCAAGGGATTCGGGTCATTTTACATCTGCGGCTGATATTTTGTCCGTCTATGAGGCCCTCGAAGATTCCATTCAGCATATGAAATCGCAGGCCGAGCATGGATGCAAGTTCATGCCGGGTGAGGATCCGGCAGGCAGGAAACCCAATTTCCGGTTCTTTTTCAACCGGGTGGTGCTGGGCGATAATACGATCATGGTTACCGCTGATGCAGTCCGTTCTGTTTTTATTAATTACGGGCACCTGAATTATATCGAAACGACAGATGAGCATTTTTGCGATGATCAATTCAGGGATTTCGAAAACCTCATCAGGCGATCCACCCAGATCAGCCAGTCCGGAGAAAAACAAAGGAATATCTTTTTTAATATCCTGCTGACCAAGATCCAGGACCGAAAACGTAATTTAAGATCATGACCACCGGTGAACTTCAACAACAACTTTTCCGGGTTATTAAAACAAAATTGCCGGAGAACGCTTCTGCTGCAGAGGAAATAGCCAGTTTATTGGGCATCAGTGCCGACAGCGCCTATCGCCGGATGCGGGGAGAGAAAACGATCTCACTGGATGAACTGGAGATCCTCTGCCGGGAATACCAGGTATCGGCGGATGCGCTGATGAATATTAAACAGGGAGGTATCGTGTTCCAGGGACAATACCTGGATAAGCAGAATTTTCGTTTTGAGGAATATATCAGCAGCGTGATGCAGAACATGGCTTATATCAGCAGCTTTAAGGAAAAATGTTTTTACTACCTCTGCAAGGACCTGCCGATCTTTCACCATTATCATCTCCGGGAAATAGCGGCTTTCAAATGGTTTTTCTGGCTGAAGACCTATTTCCAGTTCCCGGGGTTTGGCAACAGGAAGTTCCGTTTTAACGATCACCCGGAGGAGATCTTTGCAATTGAACAAAAAGTCCTGGACTATTATAACCAGATTCCCAGTGTTGAAATCTGGAACCTGGAAAGCATGAATATCTTTTTCCGGCAGATCGAATTTTACCGGGACGGACAGATCTTTGAATCGGATGAAGATATCTACCGGTTGTATGAAGCCCTGGGCAAATTATGGGATCACCTGGAGAAACAGGCGGCCTTCGGATATAAATTCGCATATGGTGATCCGGAGCACAAACCGCTGGCTTCGTATAAAATGTATTTTAATGAAGTGTTGCTGGGCGATAACAGTATGATGGTTGAGCTGGACGGGTCCCGTATGGTTTATATGTCCCATACCACCATCAACTTCATGCTGACGAAGGATGAATCATTCACACGGAATATGTACGATCATATTCAAAACCAGATGAAGCGTTCCACCCTGATCAGCGAAGTGAGTGAAAAAGAACGGTCCCGGTTCTTCCGTATTATCCGGGAAAGGATCGAACACCGAAAGGAAAGCCTGAAGGTGTAAGCTGTGATCAATATCATCTGTTCAACATCGCAAAAATTGTAAGTTGCAGCCAGTAAACGGGCACTAGGTTTAAATTAAAACTATTTCTCATGAAGAAAATATTGTTGATTGCCGGTTTTTGTGGTTTCCTGAGCAGTTGTGATGTACTGTCGAATTTGCCCGGAACAGGGGGTGTAACTGAGTCCGAAGCAGCGGGGGGTATAAAGGAAGCCCTTGGCCAGGGGCTGGCCAAAGCGGTATTGCAACTGAACAGGGAAGATGGATTTTTCAAGGATGCTTTTTATAAGATACTGATGCCGCCCGATGCCAAAAAGATCGAGAATACGCTGCGTGACCTGGGTATGGGCAGAATGGTTGATAAG
>CAZEZE010000311.1:0-3709 GCA_964516445.1 uncultured Chitinophaga sp.
TGTCTATTGCCCATTGTCTATTGCCAATTGCCTATTATCTTTAACGAATGAGCAGCATCCGCCGGCAAAGCATCATTTCCTCCCTGGTGATCTATTTTGGCTTCGCTGTCGGCCTGCTGAATATCTATCTCTTCACCAAGCAGGGACTTTTTCTTGACCCGCAGTTCGGCCTGTACAACGCATTCATCGCGATCGCGATGATGATGATGGCCTTTGCCAATATGGCCATGCCCTCTTATATCTATAAATTCTATCCCTATTATAACGATCATTTACCGGTAAAAAAAAATGACCAGCTTACGATCGCCCTTGTCACGGGCGTTATGGGGTTTTTACTGGTATTGGTGGCAGGGATCCTGTTCAAAGGGCTGGTGGTCAAAAAATACATTACCAACGCCCCGGAGATCGTCACACATTACAACTGGATATTCATACTGGGCTTCGGCCTGATGGTTTACACCATCCTTGAAGCCTATGCCTGGCAGTTACACAAATCCGTCTTTACCAATTTCCTCCGGGAAGTGTTGTGGCGCCTGTTCACAACGGCGCTGATCGTTTTATTTTCACTGGGCATCATCCGCGACTTTGATACGTTCATCCGGCTATTCTCCTTCAGTTTCCCGTTTATTGCCGCGGTGCTGTTTATTTACCTTGTCATCACCAAAAAAATCCATTTCACTTTCCGGTTGAGCAAAGTCACCCGGCGGCTGTCGAAAAGTATCCTGCGGCTCTGTTCCTTTGTTTATACCGGTTCGCTGATCCTGACCATATCGCTGGTATTCGATTCCCTTGTTATCAGTTCGGTGCTGGATGACGCCCTGACCAAGCTGGCAGTTTACTCCGTTGCGCAGAACATCGCCTCCATGATCCAGGTTCCGCAGCGGGGCATCATTGCCGCCGCGATCGCCCATTTGTCGAAAGCCTGGAAGGATAAGAACATGGATATGATCCAAAAGATCTACCAGCGTTCCTCTATCAACCAATTGTTGTTCGCCTGCGGACTTTTCGCGCTGATCATCCTGAGTTTTTCTGATGCAGTAACCACTTTTAAGCTAAAAGGCACGTACCTGGATGCTTATCATGTGGTGATCTTACTGGGGATTGCAAAGCTGGTGGATATGGGCACCGGGGTGAACGCGCAGATCATCGCCACTTCAACCTGGTGGCGGTTTGAAATGATCAGCGGGGTGATCTTGCTGCTGGTGATGATGCCGCTTAGTTATATCCTGACCAAGCAAATGGATATCGTCGGCGCCGGGCTGGCACATCTTATTTCCATCGTAGTCTATAATTCTGTCCGCATCCTTTTCCTCTGGAGAAAATTCGGACTCCACCCTTTCCGCATACAATCACTATATACGTTGTTGCTTGCAGGTGCCTGCTGGGCCGCCTGTCATTTTGCTTTTATGGAAATACACGGATGGGCGGGGATGATCCTGCGGAGTCTTGGATTCATTACCCTTTATGGCTTTGGTGCCATTTACCTGAAACTTTCGCCCGACATTCAGCCGGTGCTTCGTTCCATAAGAAAAAGGTTCGGGATCTGATATTACCGGGGATCAGTTTTGGGCGACCACCTGTTTGTCATCGATCCGGCCGGCGCCTACAAAGCGTTTGAGGTAATACGTATCGAACAGGCTGTTCACCATCACCCCTTTTGAAACGGAGGCATGAATGAACCGGTTATTGCCAAGATAAATACCCACATGTGATACACCCCTGCCGGTGGTGTTGAAGAAAACCAGGTCGCCTTCCTGCAATTCGGTCGTGGATATCTTGCGGCTGATACGGTATTGCTCACGGGAAACCCTGGGGAGCATCAGGCCATAAACGGCTGTATAAACGGCAACGGTGAAACCCGAGCAATCCACCCCGCTCTTGCTATTGCCGGCCCGGCGGTAACGAACACCGTACCAATCATCCACTTTTTCCAAAAGTGATTTATTGGGCAATGATTCAACCTCCGTATCCAGGAGAAGGGAATATTTGAACTGAACCGGAGAGGCCGATTCAACTTCCGCCGTACGGGCAGCAAGGATCTGTGACAATTCTGTAGCTTCCTGTTTTGCGGCAGGCCGGGCAATAACCTTGGCCCCGCCGGCGCCTGTCGGGGCTATTTCAGGCTCAGGTTTCAGATCAGAAATGTCAGTTGTAACAGGAACTGCGACAGTGATATTATCAATGAATTTTGCCTTGGATGCAGGCTCGGCGATAGTGGTCACCTGCTTGCTGCTGGTAAAATTCAAAGGCTTAAAAGAAGTTGAACAGCTGCTGAGAAATAAAATGACACCTGCAGCGGATAAAATTTGCTTAACCATTACGTCTTTCTTTTTAGGATGATTTCATGGGGCTTTCGAACCCTTCTGCCGGCTAACCAGCAACAACCATGCAAAACAGCAGTTTGGGCGCTTCCCGGAGGGATGCGTGCAAAAATAGTGGTAACAGATTTAAAAAAGCCCGTTTTGAAAAACGAAATTCCCGTAGTAAAATAGCGACAGGATTAACTTGCTGTAATTAAGTGATTTAGAGTTCCTAACAACATGTGAATATTGACAAAAATCAGGTGATTGACGGCTTTAATTAATTGGTTATTATTGACAGATGTTTTTTTGTATGCAAGCCATCCTCAAGTACACCACCATTGTTATATTTTCTGCCGCCTGCCAGAGTTCCGGCAGCAGCAACACCGGACCTGCCGACACCCTGCAGTCCGTCGTAATAAAAGACACGGTTGTCCCGCCCCCTGCGCCAAAACCGTACAGTAAAATTGAATACCAGAAAAAAGAGATTATCGCGGCCGCACCCGGTACCAAATCGGTCCTCTTTAATGCTTCAGGAAAAAGGCTCTATGCCATGAACCTGGAAGGCATGAGCGTGTATGAGTTTGACCAGGCGACGCGGAAGATTACCCGTGAATTCAAGTTCCACCCCACCCGGGGAACGGGCTGGGATTATAACAAGAGCCGCCCGATCGCTTCTTACCAGGAAAAACCGGTGGAAGCCTGTTTAAGTCACGATGACCGGATCCTTTGGATATCGCTTCACAATGCGGATGGAATTGTTCCCATATGGGTCAATGATTTTTCCAAAAATCTTGGGTCAGCAGATCCGGAACAAAAAACAAAACCGGTCACTGTCCTTTATCCGGGTACGGAAAAAAAAGATTCATTCCGGGTGCCCCTCATACTCACCGGTAAAACTCCCAAAGTGATCGCCCGTACAGCCGACAGCCGTCACCTGCTGGTGAGCAACTGGCATTCCCGGAATACCAGCGTACTGGAAATGGATGACCAGGTTTACCCCTATGGGAAAGTGATCAGCACCATTCCTGTTTCTGCCATTCCCAGGGGCATAGCGGTGGATGACAAAAACAAAAGATCTTTTATCGCCATCATGGGCGGCGCCAGTCTCGTAGTGGTGAACAACGACACCTGGAAAACAGACAGTATCCTGGGTGTTTGGAGCAGCCCCCGCCATGTGGTGATGGATAACAGCGGACACCTGTTTGTTTCTTATAACAGCCTGGGCACGATCGCCTGCCTCGATGCCGCCAGCGGGAAGACCCTTTTCACGGCAAAAACACATTCCCAGCCCCGTACTATTGTGCTTTCCAAAAATCATCAGTTCATTTTCGTGACCTGTTATACCAGCGACATGGTGGATGTTTATAAAATCAATGCCGACAACTTTGAGAAAGTGGCATCTTTGC
>CAZEZE010000312.1:0-3705 GCA_964516445.1 uncultured Chitinophaga sp.
CGATCATTATTGGGAAAAACTAACGGCGGGCGGGGGACAGGAAAGCATGTGCGGCTGGCTGAAAGACAAATTTGGCCTGTCCTGGCAGATCGTACCTTCAGGACTGGATAAAATGTTCGGTGAAAAAGACCGCACAAAAGCCGGCCGGGCTATGCAGGCCATGATGAAAATGAAGAAGTTCATTATAGCTGACCTTCATAAGGCTTTTGATGGAGAATAAGAGCGCTTATAATAAGTTACCCGGGTCTAAACGAACCTGCCCGAACGGGCATATCTATAATAAGAGCAGCGATTGCCCGGTATGCCCTGTTTGTGAAAAACAAAAGCCGGCGGGTGCACCATTCCTGCAAGAACTGGGTGCTCCCGCAAAAAGGGCGCTGCAAAACGCGGGGATCAGAACTCTCCGTGATTTGGCCAAATGGAAAGAAGCAGAAGTCCTGAAACTCCATGGTATCGGGCCTTCCTCGATACCCCGGTTGCGAAAAGCCTTGGAAACAGCAGGCCTGGATTTCAAAGCATAGCGCCATATGAATTGTAAATTCAAAGTCAATGAACATTGAAACCGGCAGGCCGGCGCAATAGCCGTTTACAGGTTGCGGACCTGCCTTTTATGCCCCGCTAAAATTTTTGTCCTTCAATTTCTCCAATCTTATACTTTTGTCCCGGCAAAATCATTTACAGCTAACCCGGTACACCACATGACCAATTCATACCTGGACCTCGTCAAGCAAACGTTTAATTTTCCGCAGGAAGGCATTGACGTAAAGGACGGATATCTCCATTTTAACGGGCTCGACCTGAAAGCCCTGATCAACAAGTACGGCACCCCGATGAAACTGACCTACCTGCCCAAGATCGGGATGCAGATCAAAAAGGCCAAGCAGATGTTTGCAACGGCCTTTAAAAAACACAAGTATGAAGGCAAGTACTTTTATTGTTACTGCACCAAGAGTTCCCATTTCAGTTTTGTAGTGGAAGAAGCGCTCAAGAGCGATATCCACCTTGAGACCTCCTATGCCTACGATATTGAAATCATCAAAAAGTTGTATTCCAAAAAGAAGATCAGTAAGGACATCCATATCATCTGTAACGGGTTTAAGCAGAAAGGTTATACCCGGCGGATCGCCAATCTCCTGAATGCGGGATTTCATAATGTGATCCCGGTACTGGATAATAAGGAAGAACTGCGCGACTATGCGCAGTCAGTGAAAGTGCCCTTTAAACTCGGGATCCGTGTGGCCGCGGAAGAAGAACCCAGCTTTCCTTTTTATACCTCCCGGCTCGGCATCCGTGCCAAGGATATCCTCGAATTCTACGTGGACAGGATCGAAGGCTATGAAAGCAAGTTCCAGCTCAAAATGCTACATATCTTCCTGAACAAGGGTATCAAAGATGATATTTATTACTGGAGCGAACTGAACAAGGTGATCAATCTCTATTGCCAGCTCAAGAAGATTTGCCCCGAACTGGATTCGATCAATATCGGCGGCGGTTTTCCCATCAAGCATTCATTGGGATTTGATTACGACTACCAGTTTATGATCAATGAAATCGTCAGGAACATCAAAACCGCCTGTAAGAAGGCAAAAGTGCCGATGCCGAATATCTTCACTGAATTCGGAAGTTACACGGTTGGGGAGAGCATGGCACATATTTACAGTGTGATCGCCGAGAAAGTACAGAACGACCGGGAAACCTGGTATATGATCGATTCCTCTTTTATCACCACCCTTCCCGATACCTGGGGGATCGGGGAGAAATTCCTCATGCTGCCGGTAAACAAATGGGACCACGACCACCAGCGGGTGGTGCTCGGGGGTATTACCTGCGACAGTCACGACTACTACGACTCCGAAGAGCATATCAATGAAGTGTTCCTCCCAAAAGTAAACGGTGATAAAGAACCTCTGTATGTCGGTTTTTTCCATACCGGCGCCTACCAGGACCAGATCAGCGGTTACGGCGGTATCAAACACTGCCTGATCCCTTCCCCCAAACATATTATAGTGGGGTATGACAAGAACGGTAAGCTGACAGACTGGGTTTATGCCAAACAGCAAACGGCGCAGAGCATGCTAAAGATTCTGGGGTATAAGTAAGTCTCACAGATCAGTTTCTATGCATTTTTTAAAAAAATCGCCACGAAAGCACAAAGCCACTAAGAAGGGGTAAGTAACCAACCATTCTTCGTGGCTTTATTCCTTTGTGGCAAATTCCTTTTACATATAAAACAATCCCTTACCTGCTTTGCCGGTTGTATCGCTTCCACTCGTCATATTCCCATTTGCTGTAGCGAAGATCCCGGAGATGTGAATTGTCAATGTAAAACCGGTTGTCATAGCCCTTCCAGTAGAGATAACCCGCAGGGCTCCGGTGATAGAACCTGCCGCCGGGGCTTTGCTTCATCACAAATCCCGGTGTGGGAGTGATGATCAGTGCGGCTGAACTGTAGTAGCGGGTGGGTTGCGGAGCGGGCTGACGGTACACTTCCCGTTCCTGGTACTCCCTGTCATCTTTATTCTTCTTTTTGTTTGCCCAAACGCGGCTGGGCTGGCAACTGGAAAAAACAATGGCAACGGTGGCAGCCGCCGCCAGGGTGAGCATAAATGTTCGCTTCATGGCTGTTTATTTTAATTAAGAGATGCGGATTATTGAAAAAGGTTGGTTCATTCTTCCCTTGATTTTTTAGCTCTCACCGTGCCATCAGCCGTAGTTTTAAGAACCGGGTCGGTCACAACAGGACCTTGCTTAGAGTCGGCATAGAATGGTTTTGTTTCTTTTTCCTTTTTAAGTTGAGCAGTATCGGGTTTCGCTGAGGCGACCGGAACAGCCGGAAAGGTCTTCGAGAAATTGTCCAGCGCCAGGGAACTGTTGGTCGTATCCCGGCCCATGATGATATCGGTGCTCACCCAGTTCCCGGGGTCGTTTTCCGACTCATCCAGGTCGAGGAACTTTAACGCGACGGCCACGCTGTCCTTATCAGACTGCGTTCGCGGCGCAAACAGTTTGCTGCTGTACTCCTTCGTGGCGGAACAACTCACCGCCAGTCCCGCGATCAGCACGAATGCAACCGCTTGTCCAAATTTTACTGTCTGCATGGTTACCGGGTTTATCTTGTGATAAATTGTTCCAACGCATTTATGTTCCAATTCATTTGCCATAAACTCTTAAAATCATTTTGTATGCGATACTTTTTCATTGTCTTAACAATATTAACATACAGCACCAGGGCCGGCGCCCAAACTGCCGAGGATTCCGTGAAGACGGTTATCAACAACCTGTTCACAGCTATGAAGAATGCGGACCCTGTATTGCTGAAGTCTTGCTTCGCCGACAGTATGGTGCTGCAAACCATCTCCCGTGATAAAGAAGGAAAACTGCTGGTCAGGAATGACGCCCCCTCAGGGTTCATTGATTTCATCAGTAAGGAATCCCCGGGTAATGCCGACGAACGCATCAGCTTTGAGACCATAAAGATCGATGGCCCCCTGGCCAGCGTTTGGACACCCTACCAGTTCTATTATAAGGGTCAGTTCAGCCATTGCGGCGTAAATTCTTTCCAGTTGGTGCGTTTTAACGGTGTGTGGAAGATCCAGTACCTGATCGATACGCGGCGAAGAACAGGTTGCGGGTCACCGTAATCGTACGTAGAGACAAGGCATGTGTAGAGACAAGGCATGCCTTGTCTCTACACATGCCTTGTCT
>CAZEZE010000313.1:0-3690 GCA_964516445.1 uncultured Chitinophaga sp.
AGCCGGGCAGTAACCGAAACTTTTGCAGGAAGCAGGAAAAATATTTTAAAGACCAGGGAGTCGCGGGTCTCCAGTTTAACCGGCAGTCCAAATCCTTTCAGGAGTTCAAAACGTTTCAGGCCCCTTGCCTTATCCGCCATTTCTACCACAAATTTGTATTGTCCGGGTGCCGGGATATTTTCGGGGGCTAATGTTGTCACATTTTGGGTGAGGCTGTCTTCCTGCCGTAAGGTTGTATCTGTCAGAACAGTTTGAACTTTATCGTTTGCTTCAGGTTTTGTTTCCGGAGTTACCGTTGAGGCCATTTCATTCCTGCCGGTAGTTTTCTTATACACGGTATACCCGCCCCAGATAGCCAGTCCGATCCCGATGATCAGTAATAAAATGAAAAGTGTCTTACGGCTGTCTGTCTTAACTTTCCGGGCATAAAAGATGCTTTTGAACCCCCCGGAACTTTCTTCCGGTTCAGCAACTGCGCTTTTATCACTAATCGACCGGCCGGCGGCTTTCTCCACCTGTTCGGCACCCGGACTAAAACTAAATTTACCCGTTTGCAATTTTGAGAGACTTCCGATACCTTCAAAATGAAAAGGCTTTCCGATATTGAGGAATTGCCGGATAGATTCAAGATGGGAATCGAGATCGGCTGCTGCCAGTGCTTTCTGCTTTCCCGTGCTTTCTGCAATGAAATTGACCAGTTCTGCTGACTCCCTTAAAGCGGTATTGGATTCGAAACTTACGCCTTCAACGGTTAATGCACTACCCGTCCTGGTAGTTCCGGTTTCCTGTGTTTTGCCTGCATCCAGCATAAAACTGCCGATCCCGGGAAGATCCAGTCGCTTATGAGTAATAAGATATTCAGCTAATAGCGGGGCGATTTTCAAAACAATAAGATATTGAACCTACAAGATATATCTTTTACGGCGGGGATGCAAGAGGGGCATTGGTTTGTGCTATACCTTTGCCTTTATTATGCTGAATGAGGAAGAAAGGCGTTTTGTCACCTATTGGGAACAAAATCGCAACCGGAAGAAACGAATGATCTGGCAACTGGCGGCAGGACTGCCGCTGGCCGTTTTACTTTCCGGCGGAATTTTCATCACTTATTTTTCCCGTTGGTACACCCGGGCCGTGATGATGATCAACTGGAGTTCCTCCGGGGTGCTGGTGGTTTTCGTGGCCCTGGTCGGGATCGTGGCCTTTGTGGTCACCTTTTCGGCCCGTCACCGCTGGGAGATGCATGAACAGCGTTACCGGGAATTGATGGCAAAAGAAAAGAATCCGGGTTAATTTTTTTTACCTGCAGCAAATCTTCCCGGGTGCAGGTCTTAGCTTACAATAAAATTGTTACATGAGAAAAAAAGTATTGTTGCCCTGTCTTGTTTTACCCTTACTATTCCTTACCGGCTGTATTAAAGACGACAGTTGCCAGGCGAAAACCGTGGCTAGTGAAGAGGCCGCCATGCAGGCATTCATCACCGCGAATGGTATCACAGCAACCCGGCACAGCAGCGGCATGTATTACGAGATCGTCAACCCGGGATCCGGCGCTGCGCCAACGATCAATTCTTCCGTTTCTGTGATGTATGTTGGTAAACTGACCGACGGGACCATTTTCGACCAGACCACTTCGGCCACCCCTTTATATTCCGTAACAGCTTTTATTACTGGCTGGCAACTGGGACTCCCCTTGATAAAGGAAGGTGGTGTGATCAGGCTGGTCATACCTTCTTCATTGGGTTACGGATGCACCCAGGCCGGTACCATACCTCCCAATTCTATTCTCTATTTCGAGATTGGACTGGTGGATGTTCAATAGGTTACTTTGGAGTTGACTGCCCGCCTGCGCAAATGCTCCGGCGGGTTAAACCGATTGATTTAACTCCTGTTTGTTTTCCAACTGATGCCGGTTCAGATTAAATATAGTCTGACAGCATTGGCCGGCATAACAGATGAAGCTGTCAGACTGTGGACTGTTGACTGCGGACTGAGGACTGAGGACTGTAGACTGCGGACTGAAGATTGTCGACTGAATGTTCAGTAAGTTACTCCGGAACCGGGCTATCTTTGGCCACTGCTAACCTTCATCAGAGGTCACTATTTTTGATGTAAAGCGATCATTTTGTTATACGAAGCAATATCTGTATTTGATATTTTTAAGATCGGGGTGGGACCCTCCAGTTCCCATACCCTTGGCCCCTGGCGGGCTGCACAGCGATTTGCCCGCACATTACAGGATAAAAATCTGCTCCAGGATGTAATGTCTGTTAAAGTTCTGCTTTATGGCTCACTTGCTAAAACGGGCAGGGGACACGGCACCGATGTGGCAGTGCAACTGGGTCTTGCCGGAGATGACCCCGTGACATTTGCCGTGGATCAGATCGGGGCCAAGATCCGGGATATCGCAGACATGAAGAAGATACTCCTGCTCGGTTTGCATGAAGTAGATTTTGATCCACGGGAAGATATTGAGTTCATGATCACCGAATCCCTGCCATTTCATCCCAACGCGGTCAGTTTCCTGGCCGGGTTCAGGAACGGAGAATCCCTGTTAGAAACATACTATTCTATTGGCGGTGGTTTTGTGGTGAAAGAAGGCGAAACTGCTTCTGCTAAAGATGCGGTACAATTACCATTTCCCATTCACACATCCGATGACCTTTTACATTGGTGTATAAAAACGGGTCTGCATGTCCATGAGATCGTAATGGAAAACGAACAAGCCTGGCGGACAGAAATGGATATCAAAGCCGGATTAATGAATACCTGGAGGGTGATGAAGGAGTGTATCTACCGGGGTTGTCATACTCCCGGTATACTTCCGGGTGGGCTGAATGTGAAAAGAAGGGCGGCGGAACTCAACAAAAAGTTGTCAGCAGGAAAAACATATGGCGATTATGACTCCTGGCTTAAGGCCATCCGTTCAGGTGGGAATGATTTTAAATACACCCTTGACTGGGTGAGTTGTTTTGCCCTTGCCGTAAACGAAGAAAATGCCTCCTTCGGGAGGGTGGTGACCGCCCCGACCAATGGTGCTGCGGGCGTTATACCCGCCGTACTTCAATATTTTATTGCCTTTTGCGATGGCGGTCATGCCGATAAGATCATGCAATTCCTGCTAACCGCTGCTGAGATCGGCAGTATTTTCAAAAAGGGGGCTACTTTATCGGCTGCGATGGGTGGCTGCCAGGCAGAGATCGGGGTATCTTCGGCTATGGCCGCGGCAGGTTTGACGGAATCGATGGGAGGCACCCAGCGACAGGTACTGATGGCGGCCGAGATCGCCATGGAGCATCACCTGGGACTCACCTGTGACCCCATCGGCGGTTTAGTACAGGTGCCTTGCATTGAACGTAATACGATGGGTGCCATCAAGGCGATCACCGCCTCGCAACTGGCACTTCAAAGCAGCCCTGATTTCGCCAAAGTATCCCTGGATGCGGTCATTAAGACTATGTGGGATACCGCTCTCGACATGAGCCATAAGTATAAAGAAACGGCCGACGGGGGACTGGCGGTAAATGTACCCCTGAGCCTCCCGGAATGCTGATCCGCACATCCCTGCGACCAGGTTTTCATAAGGAACTGTTTTTATTTTCTCCCCGATTTTGTTTTTAACTGAAAGCAAGTTGTAATTTTAGTTCCCCTCAAAAATTATTGCTCTCAACATTTAAACCTATCTGACATGGC
>CAZEZE010000314.1:0-3681 GCA_964516445.1 uncultured Chitinophaga sp.
TGATAATGACCAGGGAATACTTTTCCCGTTGATGTTTGTTGAAAGACCGGGTCGTAAAATCATTCAGCATTTGTAAAGCTACATTGTCCGGGGAAGCCAGTTTCCGCAGTTGCAGCAGGACGGGATCCTGGAATGCCTTTGGTAAAGGGTGCATGGCTTTCAACAGGATCGTGACAGTCTCTCGGATCATGCCCGGCTCGTTAAATTTTTTAAGCTGTTCAATGGTTGGATCGGAAATGATCTCCAGCATGTAATCCTGCAGACCCTGTTTATCCATACGGAACACATCCAGTGTGGAAACATATCTTTCCAGTTCGAGGGCCTGTTTTAAAACGTTGACAGGGTTGATGACATCCTGTGTCCTTTTTTTCCCGGTACTCTGGTTGTACCATCGCTGCTGCAGGTAATATTCTTTTTTGACGGGGTTGGTCAGCACTTCATAGGCCTCTTTCACGTCGGCGAAACGTGCGGCCGACCAGGGATCGTTATTGTTCTTGTCGGGGTGTAATTGCTGGGCCAGCCTGCGGTAGGCTTTTTTTATTTCCGGCAGGGTAGCGGAAGTTTCCACCTCCAGTATGGCATAATAATTTTTAAGGTGCATGAGTCCGTAGATCTATTTCAGGTGCTTGCCGAAAAATTCGATCGTACGCTGCCAGGCCAGTTTCGCGGCGGCCTCGTTGTACCGCGTGGGGGCCGTATCATTATGAAACGCATGCTGGGCGCCTTCATAGATATATAATTCGTAATTAATCTTGTTTTGCTTCAGCGCTTCTTCGTACGCGGGTATTCCCGCATTTACTCTTTCATCAAGACCTCCGTAATGCAGCTGGATGGCTGCTTTGATCTTTGGCACATCTTCCACGGCAGGCTGCCGCCCGTAAAAGGGAACAGCGGCTTTCAGAGAGGGGATATGAACGGCGAGGCTGTTTGACATGGCGCCTCCCCAGCAGAAGCCCACACAACCGAATTGGCCATTGCAGTCTTTCCGCGAGGGCAGGTAATCGAATACTTTGATGAAGTTCTGGAGATTGTCCTCTGCCTTGAGTTGCTGGAATTTAGCCCTTGCTTCATCATCATTGACGGGTGTGCCGCCCAGCGAAGAAAGCGCATTGGGTGCGATCGCCAGGTAACCTGCTTTTGCCACCCGTCGCGTTACATCCTCAATATGCGCATTCAGTCCGCGGTTTTCATGGATGACCACCACGGCCGCATACTTTTTTTCTTCTTTGGGCCTTGCCACATAGGCCTGCATATCCCCGTTGATTCCCGGGTAGCTGACCCTTTCCGTAAAAAGGTCTTCCTGGCCGGTGACTGCAGCATGTGCATAGTTCACTTCCAGGAGGGGCAGGAGCGACATCGCGGCTGCGGTACCGCCCGCCAGTAGTGCCAGGCGCCGCAGAAAGACCTGGCGGCTGAGGGGTTTATGGGTGTACTCGTCGTACAGGTTGATGAAGCGCTGATCCATACAATTCTGTTGAGAATTTAAAGTTAAGATAATAGGGAATGATGAAAGGCGGCATGGAAGGTTTATTTTGACTTAACTTTGAAAAAATTTATCTATGAAACGATACCTGTTACCGGTACTTTTTGTCGCCGTTTCGGCTTGTAATAATGCAGGCGAAAAGAAGGACGGCAATGATACAACAGCAGTACAAACAGCTCACGACACAATGCATCATACCATGACCGATGCAGGTGCAGTGCCTGATCTGCCTGCCATACCCGAAGGCGCAAAGGTCTTTTTCAAAAACCTGGCGAATGGCGCCACCATCAGCTCCCCCTTCAAACTGGAGATGGGAACGGAGATCATGAAAGTGGATACCGCGGGTCCGGTAGTTGCCGGTTCCGGCCACCATCACCTGATCATCGACGGCGCAGATTCTCTGGCAGCAGGAACCATGGTGCCAAAGGACTCGCTGAATATACATTTTGGAAAAGGTCAAACCGAGTATGAACTGAAACTCAGTCCCGGGAAACATAAACTCACACTCCAGATGGCAGATGGGCTTCACCGGTCATATGGAAGTAAACTTTCCGCAACTGTTTCAGTCACTGTAAAATAAGGGGATGATGTTCCCCGGCACCAAAAATCAAAACCATGCAAGTGATTAAACCTGTACAGGCAATGAATGTCCTGTTTTCCCTTTTGATTACCGCGATAGTTGTACTGGGTTGCCAGCGTGAAATAGATATACCCGGCACGGGTACCGGTACGGTCATAAACGATATTGAAAAAGTTACCGGGGGTGTGAACGGCATCGTTGTGGATGAGAATAACCTCCCGGTTACCGGAGCAACGGTTACCAGCGGTACTGCTTCCACCACTACCGACCGGTACGGGGCTTTCCGTTTCCGTAATATCAGTTTGTCCAAAGCGAATGGTACCGTGAAAGTAACCCGGCCCGGATATTTTACGGCTTACCGCAGTTTTATTTCCGTGGAAGGCAGGATTAATAATGTCAGGATCAAACTTATCCCTAAAACGGTCAGCGGTTCATTCACCGGCTCTGCAGGCGGAACCGTTAACATTACAGGTGGCGGAAAACTGGTGATCCCGGCTGCTGCTGTTACCGACGCAAGTGGGAGTGCTTATACCGGAACTGTGAATGTGGCCATGGCCTGGATCGACCCCTCTTCCCCCGATCTGCCTTTTATACTGATGGGCGACCTGAGGGGTATCACTGCTACCGGTGAAGAAAGAGGTTTGTCAACCTATGGTATGATGGGCGTTGAACTGACCGGGTCTACAGGACAACAGCTGAAAATGACCGCGGGCAAGACCGCGGAACTTACATTCCCTATTCCCGCTTCATTACAGGGAACAGCCCCTGCCACGATTGACTTATGGCATTTTGATGAAGCAACAGCCCGCTGGAAACAGGAAGGAACGGCTACAAAGAACGGGATCAATTACATTGCCAGTGTCAGTCATTTTTCCTTCTGGAACTGCGATGCGCCTTTCCCGCTGATCGATCTGTGCATGACGCTAAAGGATCCCGCGGGTAACCCGCTGGTCAATGCGCAGGTACGGATCAAACGGATCGTGAATAATACGTATGGTTACGGAAGAACCGATTCGCTGGGCAATCTTTGCGGCAAAGTGCCAAAGGATGAAGCATTGGTGCTTGAAGTGCTGGATATATGCAATACGGTGGTGTATTCACAAAATATCGGGCCCTTTAGTGCCAATACAACCCTGCCGCCGATAACCGTGAATATTCCGCCCTCGAACTCTCTTATTATTACCGGTACGGTCACCAATTGCGCCAGCGCAAATGTCACTAATGGCGCCGCCATTATCTATATCAGTGGCGGCAACCATTATACGGTGCCGGTCAGCAACGGAACATTCAGTCTGAACCTGCTCCGTTGCAGTGGCGGGACACTGAATTTTACCGTGCTCGGTGTTGATTATGCAACCCAGCAGCAAAGTGCACCGGTTACCGGAAGCGGTACCACCGGTACGGTGAATGCGGGAACCTTACAGGCCTGTGGCACCTCTTCGGTACAATTCGTGGAGCTCCTGATAGATGGTGTTCCCACCAATTTTGCTTCCCCGCCGGATAATATCAACTCCATCGATTCCACTGCCAATCCTCCGTTCAGCAACAAAACCTATATCACGGCCAACCAGCAGGGGGGAGGGACTTTCAATGGGGTGAATTTTGGTTTCGACAACAA
>CAZEZE010000315.1:0-3679 GCA_964516445.1 uncultured Chitinophaga sp.
ACGGATCAGTTTGCGGAGGCGGGGGTGCTGGTTGATGATCCTGTATTTATTGATGTCTATCACTTCATGGGTAACCACCAGGTTGTCTATTCCCTCTACGGTATAGAGCATCTGGTGAAGCTGTTCCACCTCATGCTCAATTGCCTTTTGAGTCATTATCTCATGATTGAACAAAACCAGCAGATCGCGGTTTGGATTGTTCATAGACCACAGGGATTTTTTCTGTTATTGCTTACTTGTACCCGATCATTCCCTGTTTATTCGGACAGCCGCACTGGCTTTTCTTCGATGAAGAGCAACCTGTTGCCACCAACAAACACACTGCTGTGAAAAGCAGGAATGATATTTTCGTCAGATTTTTCATATTTACAGGTTAGCAATTTAAACTATTTTCACAAACATTTATTGCATTCTCCTGATGAAAGGCAAAAATTTTAACAAGCCCGGGGAAAGAGCCCTGATCCTGGTGGCTCCGCTTGACTGGGGCCTTGGCCATGCAACCCGTTCCGTTCCAGTTATTAAGGCCCTGATCGCCCGGGGCTGTGAGGTCATGTTGGCGGCTGATGGCCGGGCGGGGAGCCTGCTGCAAAAAGAATTCCCGGGGCTGCGGTTACTTTACCTGAAGGGCTATCATATGCATTATAGTCGTAAGGGGTCGTGGATGTCACTGATCCTGTTACTTCAGCTCCCCAAGGTCCTTTACCGTATCTGGAAAGAACATGCCTGGCTGAAGAAGGTAATAAAAGAATATCCTGTTGACGCTGTCATTTCAGATAGCAGGCCCGGGCTTTATCATACTTCTGTTCACAGCATCTATATTACTCACCAGTTAAAAATAAAAACCGGGGGTCGTTTTACAGAATGGCTTTTTCAGAGGTTTCATTACAGGTTCATCAATAGATACAATGAATGCTGGGTGCCCGACTATAACGAGGGGGTCAGTCTCGCAGGGCAACTGTCGCATCCCGGATCCCTGCCCTCTGTACCGGTGAAGTATACCGGCCCGGTTTCCCGGTTTGAATTATTTCCTGCAGAAAAGAAATATGGGCTGTTGATCATTCTTTCCGGGCCCGAGCCCCAGCGGAGCATTTTAGAAAATATATTACTGAAAGACCTTGGGCAACCGGGTGAACGGGTCCTGCTGGTCAGGGGGCTGCCGGAAGAAACATCTACCCTGGCCGCTCCTTCTCCTGATGTTGAAATTGTGAACCATTTACCCGCCCCGGCATTGAACCTTGCTATTCTTCAATCCGGTATCATCATCAGCCGTACGGGATATACTACGGTTATGGACCTGATAAAACTTCAAAAGAAAGCAATACTTATCCCTACTCCGGGGCAAACAGAACAGGAGTATCTCTCTGGTCATTTATCGGGGATGGGGTTGTTCCTGTGCATCCCTCAAAGGTTATTCTCGCTATCCGATGCACTGAAAAAGGCGGCTGTTTTTCCTTTCAGTAAAGTAGCCCTGCCAGGCGATCATCTTGAAATACAGATCGGGGGCTTTGTACAAAGCCTGCTCCGGTAGCGTAATACCCTAGTTATACAAAAACCGGAACCCCGTTCTTATTTTCTGGAGGTCGAGTAAGGGAGAATAATTCACCGCATACCATTCATCGCTTTTTTTCAGGCTATCAGCCGGTAACTCGTTAAGGGTGGCGGGTAATGATGTGCTGGTTATGATGCCGGGTCTTATTGCAGGCAGCCCGTTGGGTGATGCGGCATATCCCACCCAGGTCTTCTTCCTGAACAATACGGAAAAAACATTCTTATAGAACCCTGCCGGTTTTTTTTGCAGGAAAAACATAAGCGGGAAAAAGATAACGAAGAGTACGGAAGAAATAACATCGATAAGCCTTTTATTCCTTCTGTTCACCGGCATAGCGATCCTGTACCTGTTACCGGCGGAGATATAATCGCCACTCACATTCTTACTGTCGCTGCCCACGATACTGTTGCTGCCGGATGCATGAAATTTATTCCTGACCCCGCGGGGTAACGACCCGGTGGCGGTAATGATCTCCTTAAGCTCAGTCCGTTCTCACAAAAAATGATCTCTTTTACCCTGTATTTCTTAATCAGGCCGGGAAGCTGTTCTATTCCGCCCAGCGCTGGTCCGGTATCGGCGGGGCCGGTGTTCCCCCTGCCCAGTATCCTTTCGGGCATGCCCGCATCCTGCATCAGCCGGGCAATGGCATTATGATCCTTTTCCCCGGCAACCACAATCGTTTGCCGTTTTTCCTCTTCTTCATTGCTGGTCTCCAGCAGACGCCATTTTATAAAAAGCTGCCTCATGATGTTCATCAGTACGAAAGCAAGTACAATACCAAATACCAGTATACCCCTCGAGAACCGGAGTGTTTCGGGCAGTAAACCATAGCCGCTCAGCAAAAACAGTGCGGCAATGGTGGTGGACCTCAGCAGCTGTGAACGCTTATATCCTTTATCATACAATCCCGAATAAAAAGCGGCCAGCAAAAAAATGAAAGTGAATACAGGAAAGGCGATGAACAGAACATTGGGTGAATAGTTCAGCTCCTGGCGTACATAATTACTCCACAGGTACTTGATACACCAGAATGCGGTCAGTATCAGTCCGGCATCGAGAACAGGAAGGCCTATCCGTTTCAGCAGGTTGCCGATGGCCGAAAAGGCTGCCCGTGCAATGATGGCAGACTGGATAAAGAAAATGAAAACTCCGGCCCGGCTTCCACTGTAGTGCTTTTTTACGAAGAGGTTCATCGCCTGGTAAAACAACCGTACATAATTAAGGCTTCCCCTTTTTGTGCTTTCGCCTTTGAAATGAATGATGCTGCAGCCGGCAAAATAAAAGTTCCTGTACCCGGCTTTTTGTATCCTGAAGCTGAGGTCAACATCTTCACCGTACATAAAGAATCTTTCGTCAAAGGTTCCTGTTTGTTTGATGATCTTTGCCGGGATCATCATGAATGCGCCGGCCAAAACATCTACTTCGTGGTTCTCATTCTCCGGCAAATGTCCAAGGTGGTACCTTGCAAATATCTTTGACCGGGGGAACAGTATCGTGATCCCGCTTAACTTATAAAGCGATGTCAGTGGCGAAGGAAAGGCCCGCTTGCTTTCTTTTAAGAACTTTCCGCTTCCGTCGATCATTCTCACCCCCAGTGCGCCGGCCCCGGCATTTGCTTTCAGAAAAGCAATGCATTTTTCAAAACAATCCTCAGGTACGATGGTATCGGGGTTAAGGAAAAGAATGAATTCGCCGGTAGCCTGCGAAAGGGCCTGGTTGTTGGCTTTGGCAAAACCGGCATTTGCGCTGTTCCAGACGAATGTAACAGACGGGAACCGGGGCTCCAGCAATTCCCTGCTTCCGTCGGTTGAGTTGTTGTCAACCACAAAGACCTCTGCTTCGGTTTTTTCACAGGCTTTTATAACAGAACAAAGACACTGTTCTAAAAAGTGTTTTACGTTATAGTTCACTATGATTATGGAAAGCTGCAATCCGTTTGCATTATGTCCTGCGAAATACGAATTTTTATTCCATTAAATCAAAAATGCACCGGGGTAATTCTGTGCTTTGATGGTTACTGATCGGGTGGGCGTGGCCGGATGTCTTTTATCTGTTGCAGGTGTTCATAATTATTCAATAGTTACATACTGCCGCCCGGGGTAATTGATATCGGAAGGGTTCCCCCTCGGG
>CAZEZE010000316.1:0-3664 GCA_964516445.1 uncultured Chitinophaga sp.
TTTGACTGGGCCTACGAGGAAGAATTCTCCTGCCGGGATGGTTTCCGCTGGAGTCCCGACAGCAAACAGATCGCTTTCTGGCAGATCGATGCGAAGGGTACAAAGGATTACCTGATGATCAATAATACGGATTCCATCTACCCGCAGGCGGTACCCGTTGAATACCCCGTGGCCGGAGAACCTCCTTCCAAATACAGGATCGGGGTGGCGGATGTACAAAGCGGGAAAACCAACTGGATGAAGATACCGGATGACACCGTATGGAGGACATATGTACCGCGTATGGAGTGGGCTTCGAACAATACGGAGCTGATCATCCAGCACCTGAACAGGAAGCAAAACGAATCGAACATCATGCTTTGTGATGTAAAAACGGGTACATCAAAAGGCATTTATAATGAAAAGGACCCTGCCTGGATCGACATCCTTCCGCTCTGGGACGCCGATTATTCCAACGGTGGATGGGACTGGTTGAATGAGGGGAAAGAATTTCTTTGGGCCAGCGAAAAGGACGGATGGAGACACCTTTACCGTATCAGCCGCGACGGGAAAAAGGAAACGCTTGTCACCAACGGTAAGTATGATGTGATGGACATCAGCACCATTGACGAAAAAGGCGGCTATGTTTATTTTCACGCATCACCCGACAATGCCACTCAGAAATATTTATGCAGGACCCGCCTGGATGGCAGTGGTTCACTGGAAAGGGTAACGCCATCCAACCAGCAGGGCACCCATACCTACAGGCTTTCGCCCAACGCCAGATACGCGATGCACAGTTTTTCCAATTATTATACAAAGCCCGTGAGTGAATGGATCACCCTCCCCGCTCACCTGGGTATCAATGGCGAGAATAAAGTGAATGATTCGCTGGCAAAAGCGGACAAGTCAAAATCGAATATTGTTTTTTTTACCGTCAAAACAGAAGAAGGCGTGGAAATGGATGCATGGATGGTAAAGCCAGCTAATTTCGATTCAACAAAAAAATACCCGGTTGTCTTTTATGTGTATACCGAACCCTGGGGACAGAATGTGACCGATGCCTACGGCTCTGCCAGCAATTTTCTTTACCAGGGTGATATGAGTAAGGACGGGTACATCTATATTTCCATAGATAACCGCGGAACACCTGTGCCCAAAGGCAGGGACTGGAGAAAATCGGTCTACCGCAAGATCGGGCTGGTCAATATCCGCGACCAGGCCCTTGCTGCCAAAGAGATCCTGAAATGGCCCTATGTGGACAGCAACCGGGTGGGGGTATGGGGATGGAGCGGCGGCGGTTCCGCCACACTGAACCTCCTGTTCCAGTATCCGGAGATCTATAAAACCGGTGTAGCTATCGCCCCGGTAGCTAACCAGCTAACGTATGATAATATCTACCAGGAACGGTATATGGGACTTCCCCAGGAGAACAGGGAGGATTTTGTGAAAGGCTCTCCTATGACCTATGCCAAAAACCTGAAGGGAGATCTTTTATACATACATGGAACAGGTGATGATAATGTGCATTATAACAATGCCGATATGCTGATCAACGAACTGGTAAAGTATAACAAGCAGTTTCAAATGATGTCTTACCCCAACCGCACACATGGCATTTCGGAAGGGGAGGGAACCGGTTCCCACCTCTCAACGCTTTATACAAAATTCTTAAAAGAGCATTGTCCCCCGGGACCTGTCGATAGGGATGCACCGGCAAAACCTGTAAAAGGATTTTAAGCGGAATAAAAAAACCTCAGTTTTCACGCTGAGGTTTTTTTTAAACGGGTTGGAAAGTAAAGGATCAAGCGTTCTGTAATTCTGCAAAATACTTATGGAAGTAAGGGATGGTTTCGATCCCCTTGTAATAATTCTCGATATTATATTTTTCATTGGGACTGTGCAGGTTGTCATTGTCCAGCCCAAAGCCCATGAAAATGATCTTGATGCCCAGCTCCCTTTCCAGGATGGAACAGATAGGTATGCTGCCGCCGCCCCGAACCGGTATGGGTTGTTTGCCGAAAGTGGTTTTAACCGCTTTTTCCGCTGCCATGTATCCTTTACTGTCAATGGGTGTCATATATGGCTCTCCCCCATGATGTTCAAAGGCTTTAACGGTAACCGATTTGGGCGCGATGGACTTAAAATATTTCAACAGCATCTTTGTGATCTTTTTGGAAGACTGGTTGGGCACCAGCCTCGCCGATATTTTCGCGGTGGCCTTGGAGGGCAGCACGGTCTTAGCACCCTCGCCGGTGTAGCCGCCCCAGATACCATTCACTTCAATGGTCGGGCGGATGCCGGTTCGCTCATAGGTGGTATATCCTTTTTCTCCCCAAAGCTCCTTTACACCAAGGTCTTTTTTATACTCCCTTTCGCTATACGGAGCTTTATTGATCAGGTCTCTTTCTTTCTTTCCGGCTTTTACCACATCATCATAAAAACCGGGGATGGTAATATGGTTGTTCTTGTCGTGGCAACTGGCGATCATTTTGGAAAGTATGGTGACGGGATTGGCCACCGCGCCGCCATACGTGCCGCTGTGCAGGTCACGGTTGGCCGCGGTGACTTCCACTTCAATATAACTTAAGCCCCTTACACCGGTATCCAATGAGGGGTTTTTCATACTGAGCATGGAACTGTCACTGATCAGTATTACATCGGCTTTCAGCAAGGCCTTGTTCGCTGCAACGAAATTACCCAGGTTGGGAGAACCCACTTCCTCTTCCCCTTCAATCAGGAATTTGATATTGGTGGTCATGCTGTTGGTTCTGGTGAGGATCTCGAGTGCCTTCACATGCATATAGAACTGGCCCTTATCGTCGGCGGAACCCCGCGCAAAAATCTTTCCGTCAACAATAGTCGGTTCAAAAGGCGGGTTGGTCCAGAGTTCCAGCGGCTCCGGCGGTTGCACATCATAGTGCCCGTAAACCAGCACTGTGGATTTGGAGGGATCTATGATCTTTTCCCCGTACACTACCGGGTGTCCCGCGGTCGGCATCACTTCTGCTTTTGTGCAGCCCGCGTCCAGCAGGCTTTTCTTTACGGCTTCAGCACAGCGGTTCATATCTGCTTTGTGCTCACTCTTGGCGCTCACGGAAGGAATGCGGAGCAGTTCCAGCATCTCGTTCAAAAAACGGTCTTTGTTCTTTTCCTGGTAATCTTTCCAAACTTGTGACATAGTAGTGTTGTTTTTGGGGATGTGAAGATAAGGAGGATGAATTAACCCGGAGCTGAGGCTGGAGAAAAAAGGAAGGAATTGGATTTTAATTCCGGGGTTTCTTCCCTTTCGGGTTGCCGCGGTCACGGTTTTCAATATCCTTTACCTGTGCCGTGACAGCTTTGGTTACCAATGTACTGCCATAACGGTCTTTTATATCATCCACGGCTTTATATAAATTCAGTTTCTCTGCGTTATTTTCAAATAAACTCATCTGCATGGTAAAAGGTATCAATTGGCTGAAACGCACCCCCAGCAGTCGTACGGGTCTTCCTTTCTGCCAGGATTTGTTGAAAAGGTCCTTTACTTTGGCGATCAGTACATCGTCAAGCGCCGTGTAATCAACAGTTTCCTGCCGGGAAGTGGTCTCAAAATCCGAATAACGAATCCTGACCGTCACACAGCCCGTAAGTTTTTCGTCTTCACGGAGTGAATAGGCTGTTTTTTCCGTCAGTCGTACGAGTT
>CAZEZE010000317.1:0-3659 GCA_964516445.1 uncultured Chitinophaga sp.
CCGGCAACCAGGGCAAGTAGTGTGAAAGCAATGGCCAAGTACATCATACTATATCTTATTTATTAAGGTTTAAATATCAGGGAGTGAATTTAAGGACAAAAATTGATGACTAAATGATTTTGGTTCATAATTTCAGTATGCGAACAATAGGCATTGCAAAGATTAAGTATGCTCATCATCATTCCAAGTTGGCATTAGGGTGTACTTACCAAACCAAATTAAACCATAAAATACATTTCATTTAATATGGATCATGAAAAGAGCAACATCAGTGATCTATGATAATTTTAATATTCTATTAGAATTTATTTGCACAACTCAATAAATGCTTTAGATTTGTTAAATAATTATCCAAAAAGTATTGAAAAAAGATAGCTAGCGTAAAGACTTTGGTGTGATAAATATTTCAATGAAGCTCAATAGGTAATTTTCAATTTAATACCAACACAAATAATTCCACAATTAATTCAACCAATCATTAAAACTAATCTTTAATTTCTATGAAACAAAAAAAATCAACTCTGTTTATCCTTGCAGTTATGCTGGCGTTTGGATGTAAGCTATTTGCACAAACTCCCCAAGCCATCCCTTACCAGGGAGTTGCCCGTAATGGGAGTGGAAACATACTTGCAAATCAAAGTATTGCAATTCAGTTAAGCGTTCATGATGTGACGCCGACGGGAACAATTGTGTACAAGGAATCACATGCTGTTACAACAAACTCACTTGGATTGTTTAATGTGAACATTGGCCAGGGCACTATTATCTCCGGAACATTAGCGGGGATTAACTGGGGTACAGGAGCAAAGTATCTTGAAGTAGAACTTGATCCCGCTTACCCAAGTTCTTTCATAAGCATGGGTACTACTCAATTGAACAGTGTACCTTATGCTTTGTATGCTGAAAATGCAAATGTTCCCGGTGTTCCGGGACCACAGGGACCGACAGGTCCTACAGGTCCGCAGGGACCTGCAGGAAATGATGGAGCTACCGGAGCAACCGGCGCTACGGGTCCGCAAGGTCCGCAAGGTCCTCAGGGTCTGACAGGTGCTACTGGAGCTACAGGAGCTACAGGAGCTACAGGTCCTCAGGGTCCTGCAGGGCCAACAGGGGCTACAGGTGCTACTGGACCACAGGGTCCGCAAGGTCCAACGGGACCACAAGGTCCGTCGTGGACAATCAGTTCGAATTTGTTTAATGCCAACGGCACTTTGTCAATCGGTACTACAATTCCTTCCACCATTACCTCAGCAAATGGAGCCTGGCTAAGCACAGGTAATTCGGGATTAAATGGTGGAACCACGGTACTTCAAGGAACAAATTTTATTGGAACTACAGATAATCAGAATCTGGATTTCAGAACAAATAACACCTTCAGAGGCCGCTTTACAAATTTGGGTGAATTCTTTGTAGGCTCACTCAATACTGGAATTACAGGTGACTTAATGACAGCAACGTCGAACGCCACCTTTCCATGGGCAAGCAGCGGTTTATCAGCTTTTAATGGATCAGGTGTTTATGGTCAGGTCACAGCTGGAACAACGACATTTGCGGGTGTGCAGGGTGAGTACAACGGAACCGGAGCAAATGGGGCAGGTGTGAGAGGTATTTATCTTACGGCAACAGCAGGTACAGGATTTAGCGCTCCTGCAACCGGCGTATCAGGCTTAGCCACAATAAGCGGGACCTATAAATTTGGTGTTTTTGGAAGCGGTGGAACTTCCGGAAGAAGCGGTGGGGTCATGGGCTATGACTATGGTTTAGCTATGGGAGCCCTGGGCTATTATGCATTCAACGCTATTGATTATGGAGTTTACGGATTTGGGATTGCCTATGCAACAGGACTTTCAACAGGACGGATGGGACATGGTTCATCAAGGGCAGCTACGGAAACAAGTGTTGGCTGGGAAGGCCAGGTAAATACCAATATCGGACTCGGTGTTTATGGCGGAGTGATGGGCGGATGGGTTCGCGGTATGGCATACGGCATGCACGTAAAAGGAAGCCGGTACAGTATGTATGTTGATGGAACTTCCTATACAAATAAGCCAACGGCGCAGCTTATAGACAAACAGGACGGATCAACCGTTCGCGTACCCGCGTATACTGCAAGTGCAATGACTTCAGATGTTTCTTCACGTGGTAAATCAAAAATGGTAAATGGGGAAGCTTTCATTGCCTTTGATGTCAATTTCAAGGGTATCATATCTGACCCAACTGACGTTGTAATTACTGTTACGCCAACAGGGAATTCCAATGGGGTATATGTAAGCAATGTTACGGAAGAAGGATTCAGTGTAAAGGAAAATAACGGCGGCACCACCAACGTATCCATTTCATGGATTGCCGTTGCAACCATAAAAGGTAACGAAAAGCTTGAAGTTCCTTCTGAAGTTTTAGCCACAGACTTTGATCAGCATATGCGCGGGGTGATGTACAATGACAACAATACAATTGATACACCTGAGGCAGTATGGTGGGATGGTTCACAAATCCGGTTTGACACTCCTCCGGAAAAGAGACCAGACCCAAATGCTGTTGATTTTGCAAGACCTAAAAAATAAATTGAGGGTTGATTTTTGTATCCCGGCATAAGGTTTTTTTAGCGTCATCCTTTTCATTAAGAGAGAAGATATTGAAGCCTTTTGCATGGATAACAGATATCAATTTTTGTATTAATCAGAAAAAAAAGAATCATGATAAAAAAAATAATTCTACTATTCGTTTTGCTCACCGGCTGGCAGAAGGCCATGCTCAACGCGCAAACGATCAGCCGGAACGTCATCTCAACTGCAGGAGGAACGCTTTCTGCCGGAGGCAGCTTGCTTAACTTCACTATTGGCGAGACCATAATAAGTTCGCTGAATGCCGGAGGTAACCTGCTTACCCAGGGCTTTGAACAGCCCGGAGAACAATTGACTGCTGGAACTATTTCACCGTTATCTTATTGTGCAGGCAGCGGCGTGAATGTACCTTTCAATGCTATTGATATCGGTGGTGGCAATACTTTTACTGCTCAGCTCAGTGACGCGTCAGGAAGTTTTGCCTCGCCAGTAAATATTGGCACGCTAGCCGGCAATTCTTCAGGGATAATCAGTGCAATAATTCCATCCAATACTCCGACGGGAACAGGTTACAGAATACGTGTTGCCAGCAGTTTCCCATCAATTGTATCCGGTGATAATGGTTCAGCAATTTCAATCAGCCAGGGTTTGCCCGGGGGTACATTGCAATACACTGCTTCGCTGTCAGCCGGCTGCGTTGGAGCGCCGGCGGCAACGCTCACTGTGAATTCGGTTCCCAATACACTGTTCTACAACTGGTCAAGTTCACAGGCCGGAGTACGGTTCAATGGATTCCCAAGTCCATACCAGACAACAGTTCCGAACGTGAATGTGACCTTTGTTTCGCTCCCTCCTGCAGGTTCTTCCGGATGGAGCGTTTGCGTATTCGGGGGAAACGATTGCGGGAATACCAACACTGTTTGTACATGGGTACGCGCTACAGTTTCAACGCCGGCTTCGATTGCAGGATCAATTTTCGGTTGTCCGGGCACAAATGCGAATGCCTATTCATCAGCATCTGTTGCCGGAGCGACAACTTATCAATGGAGTTCCACCGGTGGAATTGTAATCAATGGAAACGGTTCCCAGAATGTG
>CAZEZE010000318.1:0-3657 GCA_964516445.1 uncultured Chitinophaga sp.
ATCTTCTCAGCACCGAAAGTGATCGCATCGGCGAAACTCGCGCCCCCGCGGAACATGGCGGTATTCGTACCGTCCTTAAAGACCTCGAGATCTTTCTCTTTCAGTGAAGCGTGGATCAGGGCTTTCTTGATGAAGCCGCTGCCCAGTTTCTCCTTGAAGGTATTTTGCCCGATAGTATAAACGATCTTGCTGTGTGCAAAAACGGGTTCCTTCTTATATACTGTTTTCAGGTAAGCCGGTATTAATCCGGTCATCCAGCCGCTGCAATGAATAATGTCAGGCGGCCAGCCGAATTTTTTTACGGTTTCCAGGGCGCCTTTACAATAAAAAATAGTCCGGAGGTCATTGTCCTCGTACCATTTCTCATTTTCATCATGGAAAACGAATTTGCGTCTGAAAAGCTCTTCGTTATCGAGAAAGTAAACCTGCAGTCTGGCGCTGGGCAGTGAAGCTACTTTAATTTGCAGCGGCAGGTCATCATTGTCAACCGATACATTAATACCGGAAAGCCTTACCACTTCGTGAAGACGGTGGCGCCGTTCGTTGATAATTCCAAACCGGGGCATGATACAGCGAACCTCGAAATTATTGTCGTTGGCTTTAATGGCCAGCTTATTCACGATCTCCGAAAATTCGGTCAGCTCCAGGTAGGGCGACATTTCATTAGCGATGAATAAAATTCTTTTCTTTGCTGACATGGGCATCCCGTTTTAATTTAGTCCCTTCTGTAAAAGGCAGCAAAGGTAGCTATTTTTCAGCGAATTGCAGTGCGAATCACGATTCAAGGATAAACGTCATGATGCGATGATTATATTTAAAAAGGCAGGAGACCTTCGTAAATGGCTTGATGCTCAGCGGGAAAATGGCAGCAGCATTGGCTTCGTTCCTACAATGGGCGCACTCCATAAAGGTCATATTTCTCTCATCCACGAATGCCGGAAAGACAATGATTTTACTGTTTGCAGCATTTTCATCAACCCCACCCAGTTCAATGATCCGGCCGATCTGAAGAAATACCCTGTTACGATCGAAAAAGATATTGATATGCTGGAAGAAGCAGGTACCGATACACTTTTTTTACCGGGTATTGAAGAGATTTACCCGTACGGGATCAACGAACCTCTGCATTATGAAATTGGTTACCTGGATAACCTGCTGGAAGGCCGGTACCGTCCCGGTCATTTCCAGGGAGTTTGCAGGGTGGTCGACAGGCTCCTGGAAATTGTAAACCCGGGCAGCCTCTACCTTGGACAAAAAGATTATCAGCAGTGCATGGTGTTGTCAAGATTACTGGAACTTACAGGTCGTTCCGGCAATGTCCGTCTTGAAATCTGTCCTACGGTGCGGGAACACGATGGCCTGGCTATGAGCAGTCGTAATATGCGCCTTACGAAAGAAGAACGTGAAAAAGCGCCGGCAATTTACCAGTGCCTGCAGCAATTAAAAAGCGAACTTCGGCCCGGGAAAACGGAACCCATAAAAAAGAGAGCCGTTGAATGGCTGAAAGAAAGAGGGTTTAAACCCGATTATGCGGAAATTGCGGATGCCAAGGAGCTTGTTCCGGTGGTGGAGTGGGACGGAAAACAAAAACTGGTTGCACTGGTCGCCGCTTACCTGGATGACATCCGACTGATCGATAATATTCTACTGAATTAACTGAAACACCAGGTCCGTACCGGTTACTGAAATACCAAACATGAACAAACGGCTCCGAACCATACTCCAGTACCTGTTCTTTCTTGGCCTGGGTTTTTTCTTTGCCTGGCTCTCCCTCAGGAACCTGGATAAGGAAAAAATGGAAAAGATCAATCATGCGTTTGCCAATGCACGGCACTGGCTGATCGTACCGGTATTTTTTATCCTCTTCCTGAGTCATTATGTAAGAGCCCTTCGCTGGCGGCTCCTCATACAGTCGCTCGGCTATGCGCCCGGCCGGATGAATACATTTTTTGCAGTAATGATCGGTTACCTGGTCAACCAGGGCGTACCACGTCTCGGCGAAGTGGTGAAATGTACCGTACTCAGCCGGTATGAAAAGATACCGGCAGACAAACTGATCGGCACCATCATCCTGGAGAGGGTCATTGATGCCCTTACCCTGCTGGTTATTTTCGGTATCACCCTTGTGATACAGCCCGACCTCTATACCCGAATCATTGATACATTTTTCAACCAGTCTTCGGCCGCGGATGAAAAAAGTGTTTCCTATACCCTGATCACCCTGGTCATTGCCGGTATTGCTGTAGCGGTTTTACTGATATGGATGTATATCAAAAAGAAAAGCTTCCGTGATGTTGCCGGGTTTGCCAAAAAAGTGGGCGTCCGGGTTGCCGAAGGGATCGGCGCCATCCGTCATCTGAAAAAAAGAAGGGAATTCGTCTTCCTGACATTTGCCCTCTGGCTTTTATACTTTTCCGGAGGCTATATAGGTTTTATGGCTTTCCAGGAAACCCAGATTTATGGTGTTCGGGAAGCATTTACCGTATTATCCGCCGGGAGTATCGGGATGATTGCCTCCCCCGGAGGGATCGGAGCCTATGCGTTCATGATCGAAAAAACAATGCAACTCTACGGGCTGAGTTACCCGATCGCAGTAGCCTTTGGCTGGATACTCTGGCTGGCCACCACGGCGGTCATTGTGATCGGCGGTTTGATTAGCTTTGTAATGATTCCTTATTATAATAAACATTATAATCTTGAAACGGCCCGAACTGATACCCGGTAAAATACTGTCCGCAAAAGAAGCAGCACACCGTGTCGCCCAGTGGCGGCTATTCGGTAAGAAAGTGGCTTTCACGAATGGCGTGTTTGACCTTTTGCACCAGGGTCACATCTTTTCCCTGTCAGGTGCAGCAGCCGAAGCAGATTACCTTGTCGTGGGTCTGAATTCGGACGATTCGGTAAAACGGCTGAAGGGACCTGACCGCCCGGTAAATAAACAGGACGCAAGGGCCCTGCTCCTGGCATCGCTGCTGATCGTAGATATGGTGGTTGTGTTTGACGAGGATACACCGCTTGACCTCATCAAACTGCTCATGCCCGATGTACTGGTAAAGGGCGGCGATTACACTGTTGAACAGATTGCCGGCGCCGCTGAAGTGATCGCAGCGGGCGGCCGTGTTGTGATCAATCCCATCCTGGAAGGCTTCTCCACTACTTCGATCATCGAACAGCTTAAGAAGTAAGCGTTAAAAAAATCGGCAAAACTTAATTTCGTCCCAGCCTGCTGTTCTTTAACTTTATCTTTTTCTGAAATTATTCCGTATGGCACATCACCATCCCAAAAGAAAGACCATTGCGCGTGATATAAGTTGGCTATCCTTCAATGCCCGCGTGCTGCAGGAAGCGGCCGACCCCGGTGTTCCCCTGCGGGAAAGGATCCGTTTCCTGGGTATCTTCTCCAATAACATGGATGAGTTCTTCCGGGTGAGAGTGGCTACGCTGCGGCGGATGATACAGTTTGGCAGCAAGGCGAAGATGCACCTGGAGAACAATCCCCAGCAGATCATCGACGAGATCCAGATGAATGTGCTGAACCAGCAGGGGGAGTTCAACCGGATATGGGAAGAAGTGATCGGGGAACTGAACCAGCAGAAGATCTTTCTGAAAACTGAAAAGGAGCTGAATGCTGAACAAAAGGAATTTGTACGTAATTAT
>CAZEZE010000319.1:0-3648 GCA_964516445.1 uncultured Chitinophaga sp.
GACATGTCGGGTATCGTGGCCACTATCAACCTCACACAGGATGTAAATATCCCAAAGGATTCAAAAGCGCTTATCTCCAGCCCGCTTGTCGGCGCTTCCTTTATTGTTATTGAAAAAGGTAAGAGCACCGACTATTTAAAACCGGGCGATACGCTGACCACCCGGGTGGATATTGGCATCCTGGATGATGTGAAGGCGCAGCTCACCCCTACCCTTACGAAAGTCAGGAACTCCCTGGACACGCTCAACAGTGTGCTCGATAATGTGAATAAAGTGCTGAGCTCGGGTAACCGTAACAATATTGAACAGACGCTCGCCAACCTGAACCAGGCCAGCAGCGCGTTGAATGGCTTGCTGAATAATGAAACCGGCGCACTGGCCAAAACGCTGAACAACGCGAAAGAAATCACCGAAAGCCTGAAAAGCAATACCGAGAATATCAACGCCACGATCTCGAATGCGAAAACCGCTTCCGAGAAACTGGCCGCGCTGGAGATACAACCCACGATCGATGAGCTGAAAGGAACCATCGGTCAGTTCAAAACCATCCTTACAAAAATGGACAGCAAGGATGGAACACTGGGCGCGCTGATCAATGACAAGACCCTTTACAATAACCTGAAGAATGCGACATTGAGTCTTGAGATCCTGCTCGATGACCTTCGTACGCATCCCAAACGCTACGTTAATTTGTCCATCTTTGGCAAAAAAGACAAAGGAGGGGCATTAACTTCGCCCCTGCCAAAGGATTCGACCAAGTAGCTTCTTCATGTCATACACAACATTATTCCGGATCATATTTCTAACCGGCCTGCTGACGGGTGCCCTGCATGCCCGGTCGCAGGAACCGGTGGCGCCGGGTCCCGCCGGTACTTCATCGGACAGCCTGGTCACCGTGGAGATCCTTCCCGGTGTGCGGAAACTTGAATTCCGGAAAGTGAATGATTCCACGCAGTTGCAGATACTCGCGGGAAATGTAAAACTGAAACAGGGCACTTCCCTTTTTTATTGCGACAGTTGCGTGATCAACAACAATACAAGAACTTTTGAGGCATGGGGCAATGTTCATATCAACGACGCTGACACCGTGCATGTTTACGCCAGCCACCTGCGTTACCTCACCGATAAGCGGATCGCTTTCCTGGACGGCGGCGTACGTATGACCGACGGCAAGGGCACACT
The DNA here is from genome assembly GCA_964516445.1 of uncultured Chitinophaga sp. GTDB lineage: Bacteria > Bacteroidota > Bacteroidia > Chitinophagales > Chitinophagaceae > JJ008. The sequence goes on from CAZEZE010000319.1 coordinate 1,183, forward strand.
CACCACACCTGATCTCGAATATGATATGACCACGAGTATCGGCACCTACCTGCACGGAGGAAAAGTGGTCAACAAATCAACCACCCTGACCAGCCGTGAAGGATTTTATTACGCCGACCTGCATGATGTCTATTTCAAGAACAATGTGGTGCTGGTCGACCCGGCCTATACCATTCGCACGGATTCCCTGCTTTACAATACGCAGACGCAAATGACACGTTTCATTGCCCAGACTCATATAAAAGACAGCAGTGGGCGCATCATTGAAACAAAGGAAGGATATTATAATCTCGCCACGGGAAAGGCCGAGTTTGGCCAGCGGCCGGTCGTGATAGACGGCACAAGAAAATACACTGCCAACCGCATCACTTCCGATGACAGTACCGGTATCGTGCAACTGATCGGGAACGCGGTCGTGAATGATTCCGCGCAGGGCACCACCATTATCGCAGGATTAATACTGCAGGACCGCAAAAACGAAAAGACACTGGCCACCAACAAACCACTAATGATCATCCGCCAGGATAAAGACTCCATTTATATTACAGCGGACACACTGTTTTCCGCCCGGCTTACCGATCTGCACGGAACCAGGGATTCGCTGGTAAAAGATACCGTGAAAGGAACCAAAGTGGTCAACGTAAATAAAAAGGACAGTACGAACCGGTACCTGGAAGGTTACCGTCACGTCCGCATTTTTTCCGATTCGCTGCAGGCGATCGGCGACAGTCTTTTTTATTCCTTTAAGGACTCTGTTTTTCGTTTGTACCAGGACCCCATCGTGTGGTCCAAGGAAAGCCAGATCACCGGTGACACCCTGCTCCTGTATACCAGGAACAAGAAAGCCGACCGGGTTGAAGCATTTGAGAAGAGTTTTCTCGTGAACCAACTGGAACCGGGTGTATATAACCAGGTAAAAGCGGACCGGATGGATGGATGGTTCACGGAAGGGAATATCGACTCGGTCCGCTCCAAAGGAAACGCCGGCTGTATCTATTATATCCAGGACGAGGACAGCGCCTACACCGGCATCAATGAATCCTATTCAGAGATCCTTGATATTTATTTCAGGAACAAAGAACTCCATAAAGTAGTATTCCGCAGCCGTGTGAACGGCACTATCTGGCCTATCCGGCACAAAGACCCCGCCCTGATGCGCCTCCCCGGTTTCCGTTGGCTGGATAACAGGAGGCCGAAGACGAAGTATGAACTGTTCTAAGGTACAAGGCTCAAGGTACAAGTAGCCGAATGGCCAGCTTTTTATTTACTCAACGATTTTAGCAGGAGCCCTGGTACTGTTAAAGTAATTCCAATAAAGGGAAACCGACTCCTAACTCCCGACTCCTAACTCCCGACTCCTAACTCCGAACTAATATTTTGCATTTTATTTAGACATAGCTGGCACTATTTTTCGTTTACTAGTGAACAAACAAATCACCATGAAGAAAATACTAGTTGTGGTACTGCTTGCTGCCGGTGCAGGCCTTATCAATAATGTCAGCGCGCAGGGAACTAATTACAGAACGGCCCTGGGGGTGCGACTGAGCAGTTCCAATGCCCTGCAGAACAATTCAGTCTCCTTTAAACAGTTCATCACCGATAAAACAGCCATTGAGGCTCTTTTCACATTTGGAGATCCGCTGGCGCTGGGCGCCATGCTGGAAATATATAAGCCCCTGGCGGCTGATGGCCTGTCCTGGTTCTATGGCGGTGGCGGATATATCGCATTTGTGAAAACATTGAATACAACGACACAGAAAGAGAATACCGACCCCAATTTCGGGGCGCAGGGGATTATCGGGCTCGATTATAAGTTCAATAATATACCCCTGAACATTTCACTGGACTGGAAACCCGAACTGAATCTTGTGAATGATATCAACTTTGAACCGGCGGCCGTTGGATTTACAGCGAGGTTCACCTTTGGAAAATAACTTTCTCTATGGACACGGTCAGCGGGCCCTGCTTCTAAAATGAAGCGGGGCTTTTTTTGGCCACAGATTCACACGGATTATTATTCTGGCCACAGATTACACAGATTACCACAGATTATTATCAGAGCCAGGTCCTGATAGGTATCGGAACATACTTTATATTATAAATAATATAATTTGTGTAAATCTGTGTAATCTGTGGCAAAGAAATTAATTCGTAGCAAAACCCTTCAGTCACATAGAATCCACTTAATCGAGTTATCCACATTCCGTAGCTCCCCGTCTGCAAATTTTTACAGGTTTCTGCGTTTTTGTGCAGGAATTTCCCTTATTTTTAGAAGGCCAAAAATTAACGAATGCTTAAGAAGGAGCGGCAAGCCTATATTTTGCACCAGGTGAACCTGCACAACAAGGTTCTTTCCTCTTCGCTCTGTACCGAGATCATGGTATCGGAAGACACCATACGCCGTGACCTGCAGGAACTTGCCGATGAAGGCAAGATCATTAAAGTGCATGGCGGCGCCCTTTCCCC
>CAZEZE010000320.1:0-3643 GCA_964516445.1 uncultured Chitinophaga sp.
ATGCTTAATAATTTCAGCAAAGGTGAACGGATCACAATTCCTGCACTGTGACTGAAATCACAGCGGTATTCAATTCAGTTCGATCATATTCCGGTGCAGTTTCAGCAGGTTACGCTGTTCCATTTTTTTCAGGAGCCGGGAAATGACCTCCCTGGAACTGTTCAGGTCATCGGCAATCTGCTGGTGTGAGGTCTCGATGGTTTTCTTCCCGGTGCTGGCGGCATGTCTTTTCAGGTAGAATTCCAGTCGTTCATCCATATTGCGGAATGCAATATTGTCAATGACGGAAAGCAGCTCTTCGTAACGGCTCCGGTAAGTCTGGATCACGAACTGGTACCAGCTTTTATATTTGTTCATCAGGTCATCCATCAGCTGGATGGGTATCATCAGCACTTCGGTATCTTCTTCGGCCTTTGCCATGATCTCGCTGGTTTGCGACTGTATGGCACAGATCATCGTTACGGCGCAGGCCTGTCCCGGGCCCAGGTAGTACATCAGGAATTCACCTCCTTCCGGATTTTCCCTGTAGATCTTTACACGACCTTCCAGTACCAGCGCGGTGGATTTGATGAATTGCCCGGTTCGCATGATCACTTCGCCCGCCAGGAAGGTTCTTTGCACAGCTTCTTTTTCAATGACCTCAACAAGTGCGGGTTCAAATTGCGGGAAGATCTCTTTCCAGTTCATAGTAAGTAATATTAATTATCCAAAACCTTTTCCATCTGCATGCTGCGGCTGCCCTTTATCAGCAGGTGGGTATTTTGAAAATGCTGTTGCCGCAGCCATTGTTTTGCCTCCTCCGTATCACGGCAGGAGACAAACGGGTGTTTGATCTTCAGGAAATCACCTCCCACCAATACCACCGCTTTCCATTTGTACCGGCCGATCAGTTCCACGATCGCCTGGTGTTCAGCGAGGCTGTCTTCCCCCAGTTCCGCCATTCCGCCCAGCACCAGCACTTTGTCCGCTGCATGGAGTTTCGCGAAATTCTCAATCGCGGGTTTCATACTGCTCGGATTGGCATTGTAGGCATCGAGGATTATTTTATTGGTCCCTTTTTCAACCAACTGGGACCGGCTGTTGGAAGGTAAGTAGTTTTCAATTGCTTTTTTGATCTTGTCGCCGGTGACGCCGAAATGAGTACCGATAGCAACCGCAGCAAGTACATTGGGAAGGTTATAGTCACCCACCAGTTGTGTCAGGATGGTACCTGTCACCGCCGCTTTGCTAATTACAAGTTCGAGATAGGGTTCGCTTTGAAGGATCCTGCCTTCTACATCAGCGTCATGGCTGCCATAGGTAATGATCTTCGGGATCCCTTTGCTCATTTCCAACAGGTAATCATAATCCCGCATCAGGAATGCCGTACCGTTATGTGAACGGAGATGATCGAACAGTTCACCTTTACCCTTCCGGACACCTTCCATACTCCCGAATCCTTCCAGGTGTGCTTTGCCGCAATTGGTGATCAGCCCGTGTGTGGGCAGCGCATAGTTGCAATAAGAGGCGATCTCCCGCAGGTGGTTGGCGCCCATTTCGATCACCGCCATTTCCGCATCCGGTCGTATTTTCAAAAGGGTGAGCGGAACCCCGATGTGATTGTTCAGGTTCCCTTCCGTGGTATAGGTCCTGAATGCAGACGAAAGAACAGCATGTACGAGTTCTTTGGTTGTGGTCTTTCCGTTGCTTCCGGTAATGGCGATAAAAGGAATACTGAATTGTTTCCGGTGATGAAGCGCCAGTTGCTGCAGGGTGGTAAGTACATCATCCACCACTATGGTCTTTCCCGGGATGGAAAATTCCGCTTCATCAATTACGGCATAGGCGGCCCCTGCTTCCAGTGCTTTGCCGGCAAAACTGTTCCCATTGAAATGCTCTCCTTTCAGTGCAAAGAAGATATCGCCTGCCTTCAGCCGGCGCGAATCTGTTTGTATGGAAGGATGCTCCAGGTATTGCGCATACAGCTCCGGGATATTCATTAGGCAAAGGTAGCGCACGTATGCCTGACAACTAAAAAACCCCGGCCAATTCGCCGGGGTTTTTTAAATAATATAGCTATTATGAGATCAGCGTTTTTGCCTGCGGGTCTTGTAGTGCTGGCCGGTCTTGCGTTTATTGCCTTCAGGGCTGCCCATCCGGTCCATGGCGCAACGGAATCCCAGTGTGCTCAGCGACTGGTCCTCTTCGAGGAAACGGCGGCTGCCGGGTGTAAGCCAGTAGGCACGGTCGTTCCAGCTTCCGCCCTTGTACACTTTTGATTTTTCGGTATGGATCATAGTGGTCACACCATAACCATATGAAGACTGTGACAAGGAGTCACCGTCAAGGAAGTCAATCACATTTCCACGCTGGTAGTTCCTCCGGTTCTTGCTTTCAGCATCGGTAACATCCGACATTTTCACGCGGCCGGTACTGTCTTTCTCATACCTTGTTGAAGGATCCATCGACGAAGAATCAGCTACGTAAAGTTTTTTGTATTTGTTACCCCGGAAAGGAGCCGGCATATCGTCGAAGTCAAGTGTTGACAGCGGCCTGTACGTATCTTCCACCCACTCGTTCACATTGCCGGCCATGTTGAACAGTCCGAACCCATTGGGGAAGAAGGATTGTACGGGCGCGGTGTAAAAAGCGCGGTCGTTCAAACCACCGGCGACACCCGCGTTGTCACCCGAACCTCTTTTGAAGTTGGCCAGGAAGGTTCCCTGCCAGCTGCCGCGACGAGTGTCGCGAAGTCCGTTTATATTTTGTGCCCAGGGATACATTTGTTTATTGCTGGCCAGTTCCTCACCCCTTTTACCTTCTTTGGTGCTGGGGCGTGGGTTCTGGTTGATCAGGCCATACGCGGCATATTCCCACTCTGCTTCAAAAGGCAGGCGGTAGTCCGGTAATAAAACACCTGATTCCATAGAAGCGGTTGTAACTTTTTGTTCTCCTTTCTTGGTCTTTATCTTACCCGGAGGAGCGGTATAAAGTCCGAGGAGGTAGGATTTCGTAGTGAAGTTATTATCTCCCTGCTGCGCGCCGGGTTTAAGGTTGCTCTTATTTACAAAGCCATCCTTCATCAGGTTCTTTTCATTCACCCTGTCACTTCTCCAGAGACAGAAATCCTTGGCTTGTCTCCAGGTTACGCCCACCACAGGATAATCGTTGAAGCCGGGGTGACGGAAATAGAATTCAACAAGAGGCTCGTTGTAACTCAGTTCGCTTCTCCAGCACAAGGTATCGGGAAGGGCGCCTTCAATGATCTTGCTGTTGGCAGGATCAGTAGGATCGAAGACTTTATAAAGCCAGTGCAGGTACTCACGGTAATGCACGTTAGCCACTTCGGTACGGTCGATGTAGAACGAAGGAACAGATACACGGCGGGGAATATTGTTCCAGTCGCCCATAACGTCTTCCTCGGTCTGGCCCATGGTGAAAGTACCACCCTGTACAAAGATCAGACCGGGGCCGAGGCCCTGTTCCTTGGCTTTGGACACACGGTATCCACCTTCGTTCTTGTCGTTGTAGTTCCAGCCGGTTACATCCGACTTATCTTTCTTTTTCTTGAAGAGGCCGCCGTTTTTACAAGATGCAAGCAGCACCATACAGGATAAAAGGATTGTCAAGTTTTTCACGCTCATAGTTTTTTGCATAAACCTGT
>CAZEZE010000321.1:0-3627 GCA_964516445.1 uncultured Chitinophaga sp.
ACCACCCGTTCAAAGGCGATACAGGAGGCGACAAAAGTTGCCATTGAAGTACCCTTTAAGGTAATGGAAACCGCTTTTGAGAGCATGACAGTGATCCAATCGATGGTGGAGACCGGGAACCCGAATTCGATGACCGATGCCGGGGTAGGCGCACTTTGTGCCCGTAGCGCCGTGATCGGCGCCTTTATGAATGTCCGTATTAACGCGACTGGCTATGATGACAAAGCCTACGTATCGGAGTTCATCCGTAAAGGACGTGAAATTGAGAACAAAACAATAGCTTTAGAGGCAGCAATCTTAAAATTCATCGATGGAAAGATCGGAAACTAAAGGAACCGTTTCGGAAGCAAAACCTAACGGCATGCAACACCTGAAAGTTTATAATAAACAGGATATCCTGTCACTGACAAAGATCCGCCGATTCGAGACCAAGGTAGGGGAACGGTTACAGGTTGTACAGGATACCGTTGACCTGGCCAGGGCCATTGCTTCCTCCGGTGCGGAGTATGTGCTGTTTGGGATCCCTGAAGACCTGGGCGCCAAAGGCAACCTGGGGATGGGGGGGGCAGATACCTTGTGGATCCCTTTCCTGCAATCCTTCCTGAATGTGCAAAGCAACGATTTTTTTGACGGGGGGAATATCCTGCTGCTCGGGCACTTTGATTTCGGTGATATACAATACCTGATTGATACCACGGCTAAAAGCGATGACGAAAAGATCGAGGCCTATCGCCATGCCTTGATCACCATTGATGATGAAGTGGAACACCTGGCTAAACTGATCACGGAAGCAAAGAAGATCCCCCTTGTAGTGGGTGGCGGGCATAATAATTCATACCCGCTGATCAAAGGCGCCGCCAAAGGCTGGCATAAAGCAGGAATGCTCCAACTGGCTCAGATCAATTGCATCAACCTTGATGCGCATGCCGACTACCGCCCGCTGGAAGGAAGACACAGCGGCAATGCATTCCGTTACGCGGAAGAAGACGGGTATCTTCAAAAGTATTGCATCGTCGGGTTACACGAGAACTACCTTCCGCAGAATGTATGGATCGATATTGTGAACAATCCTTTTATCGATTGTATCACCTTTGAGGATATTTTTGTCCATGATAAAAGAACATTCATGCAGGCCGTTTCGCATGCCACCGGTTTCACAGAAGACACGCTGACTGGTATCGATATCGACCTGGACGGGATTCAGAATACACTCAGCAGCGCTATGACACCCGTGGGAATAACCCCGGTTCATGCACGGCAGTATGTATCTTTTGCTGCGGCCGATTCCAAGGTCGCTTACCTGCACATCTGTGAAGGGGCCACCCGGCTGAATGACGGCCGTACGGATACTACCAGCGGGAAACTGGCCAGTTACCTTGTGAGTGATTTTGTGAAAGCAAGGACACCTGGTCCAGCCTGAGCGCATACGGCACCCGGCTAAAAGACCGCAGCGTTTATCTTTACATCCGCCTTGCTGAATGCTTTATTGAACCGGATCATTACTTTGGTCGCTTCCGCATTCCTCTTTTCTTTTCTTAATGCCAGCCATGTGCCGTATAACGACCATCCATTCTCCTGGTTGTTCTGCAGGTCCTTTTCAAATATCTCTCTTGCCTCCCTGGCCCTGCCGGCCTGTAAAAAAGCGTTCCCCAGGTATTGTTTTGGATTCAGCATCCAGTCCCTGGGCTCATTGTACACCATGTTTTCTTCCGTAACCACTGCTTCTTCAAATGCGGCAATGGCATCGCTGAGTTTTCGTTCTTTGATAGCAATCGTCCCAATGAGTAAATTCTCGGCTACCACCGCCCCGTCCAGCGCCGGGGAAAATGGTGTTAATGGTATGGCAAGACTTGTATCCTTCATCAGTTCCTGGAGAGCGGATAATTCCCGTTTCGCATCGGGAAGTTTGGATTGTGCCGATAGTGCCATGCCTCTTCCGAAATGATACAGGATGAGGGCATAGCTCAGCGTTTTTCCGGGCGCTGGAATCTTCAGCAATTCATTCCATTTACCAAAGCGTACATAAACCAGCACCGGTGTCATGTGAACATACTGCACTAAGCTGCCCATCGGCGGCGGAATAGATAGGTAATCCACAAGTACACTTTTTTGTGTTTCCAATGCAGAAGCGACAGAAGTTTTATAGTTTCCGGTCAACATCGCATTATTGGTCTTCATGTGGAGGTTATGTATCACGTATAAAAAATCATTTCCTGTAACCGGTGCAAACAGGGGTACCGTTTTATTATAACTGTTCACCGCGTTCACATTCACTTCCACTCCCTTCTGGTAATGTCCTGTACGCAGGTAAATATGGGAGGGCATATGTACCACATGTGAAAGACCCGGGTTTGTTTTCCCCAGGATATCTGCACTGGGTAATGCTTTAGCGGCGAAGGGGGAGGGTTCCATTACATGGATATAGTAATGATTGCCTCCCGGGTGTTCGGGGTATTGTGCCAGTAATTTCTCCAGCACTTCTCGAATCAGCGGTGTCCATGGTTTAGGACTGCCATCAATGGTCCAGAGGTCCCAGGGATGCTGGAGCATCATGGCATCTGCATATAAAGCCTGTACATCGGGATGGGCAGGATTATTTTCATACACATTTTTCATCCGGTCTGTATACTCCTGGTTTAACGATGCCCTTGATGCATCTGCCGAATCCGCCGTATAACGAACGGCCATGGCCCCGATCAGTTCTTTTTCCAGCGGGGAAGCTGTGCCTTCCAGTTCCCTTGCTCTTTGAACGGCCGCAAGCGCTTCCGGCGAGGCCCTGTACCCAAGATCATTGATATTGGGACCATACCCCAGCGCCTGTGCCCAGTAAAGCATAGCGCAACCGGGATCGAATTTCGCGGCCTTTTTAAAGGAGGCCATGGCCTCAATCAGGTGAAAACTGAAATACATGTTGATCCCCTGGTTAAAATAGAACTGCGCGCTGTCATTATTCGTGCTGATCCTCCAGGTATGACTGCCGGCACCCGGAATGAGCGGTATGTCTGTTTCTTCCAGCCAGTCCTGAAGTTCATTCCAGTCAGGTGAACAACGTATCCAATATTTTTCATCAGTGGCCGGTGGGTCGGAAAGCAGTGCTTTGTTTTCTTGCTTGCCTGCATGACGGAAAGCCAGCAGCAATGCAACGATGAATGAAGCGGCTACTAATAACAGTTTTTGTTTCATGCAAACCGGTTTTGAAGGATAAAAGTTACAAAAAAACCGGTACGTGCAGTCAGGGATGACTATTGTTTTTCTTCCAGCGCCATCATTTTTTCAAACACAATTTCATATTGCCTGTTAAGCCGTGTAAGCTCTTCCTCAGCATTCTTATAAGCCGTTTCGGTTTCCAGGAACCTGTTTTTATCGGAGTAGGTGGCCGGATCGGACAAGGATGCTTCCAGTACCGCCTTTTGCTTATTCATTACCGCGATCTTTTCTTCCAGTTGCTGGAACTGCCGCTGTACCTTTTGCAGTTCCTTTTTGTTTTCCTTGTTGATGGGAGCTGAAGTCGGAGGTCGGAGGTCGGAGGTCGGAGCTGCTTGCTTCTTTTGGGTTGATCCTGTAACCAATCCTGTATCATTTGATAGCTTTGTTTTATCAGATTCTTCCGTCCTCTTATATCCGGCA
>CAZEZE010000322.1:0-3608 GCA_964516445.1 uncultured Chitinophaga sp.
AAGGCAGCAAGAGTAGGTGGTTGAGCGGTGCGATGTAATAAGCCTGCCACTTTTTATTATTTGCCCCGACCTCCTGAAGGGGCTCAAATTCATCAGGTATGAAATTTTTTGTTGATACGGCGAACCTTGCCCAGATCAAAGAAGCCAATGAATTAGGGATCCTGGATGGCGTAACCACCAATCCTTCGTTAATGGCCAAAGAAGGTATCAGGGGTGAAGCGGCCATCATGAACCATTACAAGACCATTTGTGAAATGGTGGACGGTGATATCAGCGCCGAAGTGATCAGCACGGATGTAAAAGGGATCATTGATGAAGGAATGAAACTGGCTTCCATTCACCCCAACATCGTAGTGAAGGTACCAATGATCAAGGACGGTGTGAAAGCTATCAAATGGTTTTCTGAAAACGGCATCAAGACCAATTGTACCCTCGTATTCTCAGCGGGACAGGCTATCCTCGCCGCCAAAGCAGGGGCCACTTATCTTTCGCCATTCATCGGGAGAATTGACGACAGCAGCTGGGATGGGATTGAACTGATCTCCCAGATATCCCATATTTACACCCTGCAGGGTTTTAAGACCGAGATACTGGCCGCCTCTATCCGCAACGCGCTGCATATCGTCAAATGTGCGGAAGCCGGGGCCGATGTTTGTACCTGCCCGCTGGATTCGATCCTGGGTTTGCTCAAACATCCGCTGACCGATATCGGACTTGCGAAGTTCCTGGAAGACGCGAAGAAGACTATGTAATATCAGGTTATTGACCCAGTAAGATATACCCGCCCTTCCGGCGGGTTTTTTGGGATACATTTTTTACCAATAAGTACATTGGTTTTTATTCCACGAACAGGTAGTCAGCAGTACCAGCGTCCAGAAATTCCCACTCATTGCGGAACTGCAAAATCTCATAAATAAACTGGCGGATATGACACCCGGAGCTGGTGTAAGCTACAGATGAAACTTATTTGTTTTTCCTTTTAGACCTGTTCAGGATATCCTCCTTTGTTGGCAGGGGGCCATCGGGATTTTGCTTGATCCAGATCGTTTTTTCGATCCAGACGGAGGGATTGCTTTTCAGCACCGCTTTAACGGTCACTTTACTGTCTTTGAAATTTTCGGGGATAACGAGTTCATTCCCCTCGAAGTTGGCTGTTGGACAGGAGAAAAGGATTTCTTTTGAGGAGAGAGGCAGCCAGCGGCCATTCGGGAGTTTGCCGTCAACATTGATGTAATTATATTGCCCTTTTTTCAGGCTGTCGGTATACAGGTGAAAATAGATGCTATCCACTTTCTGGGCGAAAAGTGGGGAAGACAGGCCGGCTACGAACAGTATCAGTAAAAATCTTTTCATTTCCTTCTACAATGTCGTAATTCCGTGCCAGAGGGTTGTTCCCGGGCAAAGGGAAACATTGTTTTAACTTTTCACCGAACGCAGTGTTATGGTAACCCTTCTTATGCCGATCATACCCGGAAGTACCGGAAAAGCCGCAAGCGTACCGGTTTTATACAGACCGTCAATTCAGCATAGACTTTCTGGCCCGGCTTACATGAGGGGAAAGGGTACGAACCTATGATTACTTTTTAATCAGTTGCAGTAAAATGGTTTTTTCTCTTGCGGGCATGTCGCACTGGGCTTTGCCGGATGTATTATCACTAACGATCCAGATATTTCCGTCCGGGTCAACCGTAATGCCCTCGAGATTCATGCTGTAGTCCTGGTCCTTATATTCATTGGAGATCTCAGAGAAGCGCTCTACGTTTACGTTCTTCAACGTTTCTTTTTCGAGATTCCCGTTTTTATCGATTTCGAGGGATTCGACAAATTGCTGGCGGAGTTTGCCTTTGGAATAGGATTTCAGGCAGAGCAGGCGGTCGTTCTCCTTGTCGTAGCAGATATCGGAATAACGCCACTGCGGGTTTTGCAGGGGTAATTCGATCATCGATTCATATTTCAGGCTGAAACTGTTATCGTCACTCCCGGGTTCAATGCTGAAGGTCCAGATCTGGGAGAAGGTCATTTCTTCATTCCTTTCACGAAGCAGGTAAAACTTGTTATTGGTTTCATTGGCAGCAATGCCTTCCATACCGTCGCCGCTTTTGGATTTGGGAGGAAGGGGAACAGAGGTCTGTAACTGATGCAGCGCACCGTCTGAAGGGTTGATCTCATAAACAGCCACGATATTTTCAGACACGGTATAGAGTTTATTTTTATATGAGGTCAGGCCTTCCATTTCAAAAAACTGCGGAACATTGATATTGATCGTCTGGGTGATGGCCCCGGTGGCGGGATCGGCCCCGAAGATCACCGGGCATCTTTCAGAGGCAAAAAAAAGTTTACCGTCCATATACTTCATCCCGGAGATACATACCTGTTTGTTCATGGATTCCGGAAGGGGTACATTCTGAATACTGTATACGGGCAGCGGCATGGGTTGTGCGGAGGCAGACAAAACGGACAGGGTAGCTACAATCAGGGCGGTGATCCTCATACTTTACAATTTTGATGGCCTTCTCAAGGCCGGGTATCGGCGAATTTAATAAAAGTTTTGAGTTAGGCAAGAGACGAAGAAAGAGAGTTAGAAGTTGGCAGTTAGGAGTTGGGCGTTAGCCTTGCCCGCCGTAGTCCCGGTTGAACCGAGACGAATACGGGGTCGGGTCAGATTCAAGGTAAGTGGCAACATCAATTAAATAGCGGTTTAGCGACCATTTCCTTCGCTTTTTCCTATTGGCGCCTTTTTACTGATATGTTTAATTGAAAAATCCCCCGGCGATCACCGGGGGGTTCAAGTTTATGACTGCTTAGCTTAAATCAGTTCAATTTCTTTTGCAGGTTCCGGTCAATGGCATCCAGGAACTCTTCAGTATACAGGTAATGATCCCCGTGGTTCACTTTATTACCATGGATGCAAACGGCGAGGTCCTTGGTCATTTTTCCTTCTTCTACTGTTTCAATACAGACCGCTTCGAGTGCATTGGCAAAATCAATGAGCGGCTGGTTGCCATCCAGCTTTCCGCGGAAGGCGAGACCCCTTGTCCAGGCAAAGATGCTGGCGATGGGATTGGTGCTGGTGGGTTTACCGGCCTGGTGGTCACGGAAATGCCTTGTCACCGTTCCGTGCGCCGCTTCGGCTTCCATGGTCTTGCCATCGGGTGTAACCAGCACGGAGGTCATCAGTCCCAGTGATCCAAAACCCTGTGCCACCGTATCGCTCTGCACATCCCCGTCATAATTCTTGCAGGCCCATACGAAATTACCGTTCCATTTCAGCGCGCTGGCAACCATATCATCGATCAGGCGGTGTTCATATACGATCCAGGCCGCTTCGAACTGCGATTTGAATTCCCTTTCATAGATATCCTGGAAAATATCTTTAAAGCGGCCGTCATATTTTTTCAGGATAGTGTTCTTGGTGGAAAGATAGAGCGGCCATTTTTTTGCCAGCGCCATATTGAAACAGCTTCTCGCGAAACCCATGATGCTTTCATCGGTGTTGTACATCGACATGGCAACACCGTCACCTTTAAAATTGAAGACTTCAAAAATTTGCGGTTCCCCGCCGCCCTCGGGGGTAAAGGTCATCGTGAGTTTACCTTTTCCTTTGATCA
>CAZEZE010000323.1:0-3606 GCA_964516445.1 uncultured Chitinophaga sp.
AGATAGTATACCCCCGGCGGCAGCCATTGTGAAGGAATCTCCAGGAAAGCGGAACTGTTTTGCAGTACCAGGTTCTTTGAATAGAGTAACTGCCCGATTCCGTTGAATAACTGAAGAGATGCCATTGAGCCCGATACGTTGCGGAGCCAGGCATAGAACTGGTCTTTGACGGGGTTGGGAAATACGGTGAGGTTATTTTGTCCCCCGTTCGCATCCGGAACTTTCTGGCTGCTGTTATTCCTTGTGATCAGCCAGTATTCAGGATCTACCAGGACAGTATCGGGTATAACACCAATGGAACGGAAAAAAATCTCGCCGTTTTTTTTATTATCCAGTACGATCGTCTTTTGCTGGCTGGCGTTCCTGAATGTAAGCGCTACGGGCAGCTCAAAGAACGGAACAGAGGAATGAGAGGTTGTTTGGTTCATTTTGATCTTCACATAATCCGTTCCCAGGGGAGTCCATTCCACATTATAGGAGGGATAGCCCTGTCCGGTGAACCACTGGGTGAAAAAATAATCCAGGTCCTTCCCGCTTGCTTTTTCAAGATGATATTGCAGGTCTTCGGTCCGGGCGAACCCATAGCTGTGTTTCGGATCATTATGATACTGTCGAACGGCGCTGAAGAAAACGGAATCTCCAAGGATCCAGCGCAGCATATATAAAAGATGCGAACCTTTGTTATAACTCAAACGCCCGTCAAATATTCTCCCTACACTAGAAGTATCATTTACCCAAACCGAACCACCGGGCTGGGAAGTGATCTGGTCGATCTCCATTCTGCGCGTATTGAGGATGCCGGCAGGGTATTTTGCTTCCAGGTATATACTGGCAAGATGGGTGGCAAAACCTTCATTGAGCCAGATATCCCGCCAGCTGGCACAGGTCACTTTATCGCCAAACCACTGGTGGGCCAGTTCATGCGCCATCAGGCTTTCCCCGGTGTTCACGATAAAGGTAGCGGTCTGGTGTTCCATACCACCTCCCCAGCTGAATTGCACATGCCCGTATTTCTCCCTGCTAAAAGGATAATCCCCGAAAAGGTTATGAAAAAGTTGCATGGCTTCCAGCACACGGGGGGTATTGGCCTGGAACGATCCCAGGCTTTCCGGGTAACAATAAGTTTGCATGGGAAGTGTTACCGCTCCCAACTGGACAGTGTTATTGAACACCGCGTAATTGGTCGTGGCAAAACAGACCAGGTAGGAGGCGATCGGGTAACGGTGTTTCCACCAGGCCGTTTTTTGCGTGCCTCCATTGACCAGGACCTCTGATTGCAATAGCCCGTTGGACGCTGCTTTATAGGCAGCGGGTGTCGTTAACAGGATATCAATGGAATCGGCTTTATCATCGAGCCCATTCTTACAGGGCCACCAGTCACGGCTGCCATAAGGTTCACTCAGGCTCCAGAGCACCGGTACACCGGCATGCTGGGCCTGTACAAAAGATCCAAACCCGGTATTGGGCGGAATACCCCGGTAATAGATACTCATGGAATCCTGGATGCCGGCGGCAATAGTGGAAGGGAAATTCACCTGTATCACATTGGATGCATACAAATGCGAAAGCAGGTTGTTTCGCTGTTTGATACTGTCGATCGTAAACCCGTTCATCAGGTCGAGGGTGATGGAACCGGACGTAGCGGTCAACTTGTAATAGATTGTCACTTTCCCGGCTATATAACGGACCGCTGGATTCACCTCCCATTCGCAGCGGTAATAGGTTACATCAAAATTCCCGGAAGCGCCTGTTCCGCCTCCCCGGCCGGCGATCCTTTCGTGACCCAGCCTTTCCATGAATGCAATATCATCAATGCTCTTGCATTCTTCCTGAGCAGTGGATGTTAAATGGAGACACAGGCATAACAGGCCCAATAGTTTGAAACGTAAGGAGGACATAGAATACGAATTTAGTGCAAAGTTTTATCCGGCCCGAATTAACAGGGTTAGTAGTGGCGGGGCATGCCCCGCCGCTACAGGCTGTTCGTAAAATAACAAATCCCGCTGTAGACACAGCAGGATTTGATGTAATGGTTCTGATTAAGCAGATCAGGTAGCGCCAGGGCATGCCCTGGCGCTACAATTATTATTTTATATCTTCTTTTCCAACGAGTTTTAATTTGGTTTGTCCCTGCACAAGATTACGGTATTTTTCCAATACCTCGGCGGGTTGAAGCTTATCATTGATCAATAAAGAATCACCGCTTAGTTCGATGCTATAATTTTTTCCGTCGATCAAACCATCGGCCTTGAGGGCAGATACGAGCTGGTTCTCGTCGCCAGTATCGGTGGTCACCGTCATTTCCACCTTTGGCGCGGCTTTGTCTTCTTTTACCTGCATTTGGGCAAGGGTAGGAGCGATCACCAGCGATACGATGGACATGAGTTTGATGAGGATGTTCATGGAAGGACCGGAAGTGTCTTTAAAGGGATCACCTACGGTATCACCTGTTACAGATGCTTTATGCGGTTCCGATTTCTTATAGAACATCTCCCCGTTGATCTCAACGCCTTTCTCAAAAGATTTTTTCGCATTGTCCCAGGCGCCGCCGGCGTTGTTCTGGAACATTCCCATCAGCACACCGCTCACAGTTGCTCCGGCGAGGAATCCGCCCAGGGCCTCGGGGCCCAGCAGGAAGCCCACCAGTAACGGGGAAACAATGGTGATAGCGCCGGGAAGCAGCATTTTCCTGATGGATGCCTGTGTCGAGATCGCCACACATTTATCGTATTCGGGTTTGCCCGTTCCTTCCATAATTCCGGGGATCGTCCGAAACTGGCGGCGTACTTCTTCCACCATACTCATAGCGGCCTGGCCCACTGCACGTATTGCAAGTGAGGAGAATATGAATGGGATCATTCCGCCCACAAATAAGGAAGCCAGCACTTTTGCTTTATAGATATTGATTCCATCGATCCCGGCTACACCCACAAATGCCGCGAACAGGGCCAGTGCTGTCAACGCGGCTGAAGCGATCGCGAATCCTTTTCCGGTGGCAGCCGTTGTATTACCGACCGCGTCGAGTACATCAGTTTTCTCTCTCACATCTTTTGGCAGCTCGCTCATTTCAGCAATACCACCCGCGTTATCGGCAATAGGACCAAATGCGTCAATGGCCAGTTGCATCGCCGTGGTGGCCATCATACCGGCAGCGGCAATGGCCACACCATAGAGGCCGGCACACTCATAGGATCCCCAGATTCCGCCGGCCAAAACAAGGATGGGTAAAAACGTTGATTCCATTCCCACTGCCAAACCACCGATCACGTTGGTAGCATGCCCTGTTGAAGACTGACGGATGATCGATTTCACAGGGCGTTTGCCCATTGCGGTATAATATTCGGTGATGATACTCATTAAGGTACCCACCACAAGTCCAACTCCGATAGCGCCGAGTACACCCCATTTGGTGAACTCATGTCCGCGGAGTGTCATCGTTTCCGGAAGAATAAAATATACCAACCCGATGGATGCAAGGGCCGTCAGGATAATCGATCCCCAGTTACCCATATTCAGCGCTTTCTGAACAACGTCGGTATTGATACCGGCTTTATCACTGATGCGCACAAACCATGTTCCTATAATGGAAAACAGGATACCGGTACC
>CAZEZE010000324.1:0-3604 GCA_964516445.1 uncultured Chitinophaga sp.
TACAAAATCGCGGCCCTGGATGGCGGCCATCGCCTTGGAAGCATTCATGATGGCCAGGGATGCCCGCGGCGATGCCCCCAGGTAAACGGATTTGTTATTCCGGGTTTGATGGATCAGTTTAGCGATGAATTGTAATAACCTTTCTTCGATCACAAGTGTTTTGATCTGCTGGCGGAGGGTGGCCACTTTTGGCGCCGGCAAAACAGGTTTAATCATATCCATCACATTTGTATTTCCCATGCCGTGAAACTGCGTGAGGATGGTCATCTCCTCGCTCTCTGTCGGATAAGGCACCAGTATCTTGAAAAGAAACCGGTCCAGTTGCGCTTCGGGAAGACGGTAGGTTCCCTCCTGTTCCACAGGGTTTTGCGTGGCCAGCACCATAAATGGCGATGCCATCGGGTACGACCTGCCATCGATGGTGGCCTGTCTTTCTTCCATCACTTCCAGCAGAGCCGACTGTGTTTTGGCGGGAGCGCGGTTGATCTCATCCACCAGCACGATATTGCTGAACACGGGGCCTTTTTTGAATTCAAACAAAGCTTCCTTGGGATTAAAAACCGGGGTACCCAGTACATCGGATGGCATCAGGTCGGGTGTGAACTGGATACGTGAAAATCCCGCATCGACACTTTTGGCCACCAGTTTTGCCGTCAATGTTTTCGCAACACCCGGCACCCCTTCGATCAGCACATGACCATCGGCGAGTAACGCAGTAATGATCAGCCTGACCATCTCATCCTGGCCAACAATAATTTTTTTGATCTCATTACGTATAGACATGACCGCTTCATTGAGTTCGGTGAGATCGGTGCGCGGCCTGAAAATTTGTTCTTCTTCCATGGTTTGTATTTATTATTTATTTCTTTCTACAACTTCCTCCCGTATAGGGAAAAGGACGGTTCCCGCGTTTTCATTCATTCACCCTTCTCCACCCAGGGGAGAAGGATTGGGCCTGCCCACCCAGGCTACCAACTTCGCTAAAGTTTCGTTGGATAAATTAGCGCAGGCGGGGGTGAGGATCACGCTTTCTTATAAAAGGCCTCCAGTAATTTATGAAACTCCGCAACCTCGGCCGGCGAAACATCCGGTGCATCCTCTGCATATTTTATAAATGTCACTATTTTCATGAGCTCCCCCTCTTCCGCACCGGTTTTGAACTGCAGATTCTTAATGAATTCCTGATCGAGCAGGCCGGTGGGCATTTTATACCTGCTGCGCACATGTTCCAGGAAATAGCTGCCCATCTTCCGGCAAAGATTGCGATGGTCGCTCTTGTCATAATACAACCTCCCGATCGTTTTAACAAAATCCAGCGAATCATTCCTCGGTTTTGCGACTACCGGGATATAGCGTTGTTTACGCCTCATTTCCAGCAGCAGGAACAACATCAGGGTGAATAACGCCGTGAGCAGGGCCGCCTTCAAACCGGGGTAGCGGAACAGCACGCTGATCCAGCTTTTTCTTTTTTCCCGTTGCCCTCTCTCTTTCTTATTAAGATAGTACTCATCCCAGACAATTTTTTTGGTACCCGGATTGATCACCGATAGGGCCTTTTCATAATAACCAATATTCTTTTTATGCAGCAGGAAATAATTACTGAACGCCAGCGGCGCGAGATGCAGGTAAAAATTACCCCTCCCCGCATTCAGATGTATGAAATTCGTACGGCCCGCTTCATCATTTCCGAGTTCATCGGTAGTCCGTTCATTTACCCTGGAGAATGATGCATCATATGACTGACCCGGGTAACGAAATACAGTTCTTTCCGGGAAAGGAGGATGCTTCAGTACCATACCCAGGCTATCACCCCGCCCGGCAAGATTCTCCTTTTCTTCCGTAAAGAGATCGCGCAAACGGGAATCCGTCACCCGGCATTCCAGTATCTTTTCCACATCGCCTGAAACGGATTCCGCGCTGATGAATACATCGTTGCCCTTTTCCGCAAAGGCAAGCAGTTTATCCATCTCATACTCATCCGCCATGAACTGTGGCGTAACGGCAATGAACAACTGCCCGCTTTCCTCCTCTGAAACGGAATTCCAGGAACCGGGTTCCCTGCGGCTGGTATAGACCGAAGCCCCGGGAAACATTGCGGGCAATGAGCGGAAAGCCACCCAGGTGCCATAGGGTATCTTATCCTTTTTACGAAGAGTGATCCGCTCATCCAGTTTCTTTTCCCGCTTGCTCCCTGTAAGGAACAAAGCGATCAACCCCACCGCGACGAGGGCCAAAAAAATATATGGTGCTGCCTTTTTCAACTTCTTCCTGTTTCGCGTTCAAACTGGTCGAATTCCTTTGCGATCACCCGGTACGCCTCCTGGTCCACGTCAAAATGCCCGTACCAGCTGTATTCAAAATGCCGGGTAAGCCGGAAAAAATGAGGGTAAAGCGGTGTTTTTTGTACCTGGACCAGGTAATCAAGGTTGGTCCTGTCCTGTTTATACTGAATGATATTCTTATCAGAAAGTCCCTTCAGAAGGCGGAGATACATCATCCGCACTGCAAGCCGGAAATTGCCCTGTGCGGTCGCCTTATCAATTTCCTTCTGGTAATTAATGGCAAAAATATCCTCGGGCATCTCATCCCCTTCCGCACTGCCGGCCGTTGCGGCGTTCTTCTTCCGGAATAAGCCAACATTGCTTTCCGCCAGGTACCACATGATGGCGCCGGCAAAACCTCCTATGATAATGATCCATAAAAGGGTCTGAATCCAGCTGCGTTGTCCAAGGGGCACATATTCCTTTCGCTCCTTCTGTTCCTTTTTTGTATTCTCCTTTTTTTTCTTCAGTTCGGCATCCGCGTACCAGAAATCCTTATCCTTTTTCAGTTTATCTGTATGCCCTGGAGGCAATTGCCTTTCCTTTACCCTGAAACTGTCTGTCGTGGATAAGTCCCGGAACCGCTCCTCCTTCTCTCTTGCTCCTGTTACTTCATCATTTTCTTCATCAACATCCAATGAGTCTGCAGTATGCGTAACCGAATCCGCTGTGGTTTGTGTGAACGAAACAGCAGGACAACATAATAAAACCGAGGCCAGCAGGTAAATGCCGACCATTGAGCATATCTTTTTCTTTTTCAGAGTCTGCTTCAACTAGACTTCCTCCTCATTCAGCCTTACAGCCATTTTTTTACTTACCGTTATGGGGTAAATGATGAAATACCAGCATACGAATAAAACGGACAGTGTAACGATCCCCGTAGTCAGTATGGAAAGATCATTATATAACCGGGTGAACAGTCCTTCGAAAAAAGCGGCCAGTGCAAAAACCGGCATTAACCCGATAAGAATCTTAACGCCGTCTTTCGCGCCGATCCTGAAAGAATCCATCCGCCGGATCGTACCCGGGAACAGGTAACTCTTGCCCAATACAAATCCGGCGGCGCAAACAATGATAAAACCCGCGATCTCCAGCACACCATGCACAAATACCACCAGCCAGAAATCAAGTCCAAGGCCTTTGGAGGCCATGAACTGGTCAAATACGCCCACCATGATCCCGAATTTCCCCAGACTGATAAAAGTGGGTATGCCACAAAAGATACCGGATACAAAATCCCGTACGGCCACTTTGATATTATTGATCATGATACCCAGCCAGCT
>CAZEZE010000325.1:0-3598 GCA_964516445.1 uncultured Chitinophaga sp.
ATATTTTCCACAACACCGTCTGTTTTCTGCAGCGTTACGTCGGTACGTACGATATCTTTTTTGGGATCATATTTAAAAGAACCCCAGGTATCGGTTTCTTTATTCAGAATAATGGTCCAGCCGTTTTCTTTAACGATGGCATAGAGGGTATAGCGCCCCGCTTTTATCTTTTTCCCGCCGATCCTCACTGCTTTGAAAAAATCGATCTCAGTGGCTTCATTGGCGCCCAGTCTCCATACTTCGCCGTTTTTAACGAGACCACCATAAATAGTCCTTCCCGCTTTTTGGGGACGGCTGTAGATCACCCGGGCTGCCAGGGGTTCCGATACTTTATCCTGGATCTTGAGCACCGGGTAATTCACCGGGTAATAGCTCATATCCATGGGTGATTTATCAATGGCCGGCATATTTGTTCCCTGCCCGATCAGGCAAAGAAAGGCCATTTGGAAAACGATCAGTAAAGCAAGGAATTTTCTCATGACTATATAATATTTAAATGAATGAGGGCATTTTGTGCGTGAAATGCCAGCAAAAATAAATGTTTTAGGAATGTGATCATTGATCTCCCGGGTCCGGGGTCATTGCAAATTCCCCGAATTCATCAAACAAACCTTTCGCGAAGGGCTTTAGATCTGCCCAGAACTGACGATAACAATCCTCTAAAAGTTGGTAGTGCCCCTCGAAAATTTGATAAGCAGTCTCATGATCATCGAGGTAGGCGGCCCTCCGGACCACGCCGTACAGGCTTTTTTTGGTGCCCCACCGGGTGTGGTAATTATAGAGCCAGTTCTGTTGTTTCATGTAGGGAAACATCCGGGAAAACCGATCGGGCATCCAGCCGGCCTGGCGGTCGAGCTGGGCGTAGGTCTCTTTTGAAAAACTGAACAGTGTGGCTTCTGTGAACTCCGTTTCATCGTTTGCCAGGAAATGATCATAAACCACGTCCACAAATGCGCCGCTGTATAACCGGTAGGCCGGGCGAAATACTTCTTTGGCCTCCCTGGTTGCTTTATGATCATCGGTGAACCTGTCGATCATGCGGTGCAGGTGGATTCCCTGCTGTACTTCTTCAGGGTAGTCAAATTTTTTTTTACCCTTCACAAAATCACTGATCATATTGCCCGTGAGGATACCCGGGTGGCCGAAGGAAAGGTATGCGTGGGCCAGGTAATTCATACCGCAATTTACTAAGGAAAAAGAATCCGGTGTAAATAACCAAGAACCGAAGATCCAAGATCCAAATAAGCTCCAAATGAAAAATTAAAAAAACCTCCGGAATGTTGAGCACATTTATGATAACAGAGACCGGTTTTAATTTTTCATTTGGTCTGTTAATTTATTTGGATCTTCGGTTCTTGAAATTTACTTTATGTTCTTCTCCAGCCATATCCTGATTGCTTCCAATGCAACCGGTGAAATAGTTTCTTCAAGTTCACCATATTCCTGAACCGTACATTTTTTACATGCCTGGAACAGGTGATTTAAGCCTGGCAATTCTTTTAACTCATAATTTTTCGATCGGCTTTTCTTCAGGGCAGCTTCAATGCCGGGAAGGTTTTGCCTGGAGATCACCTGTACATCCTTGTCGCCATTCAGTGCGAGGACTTTGCATTTCAGTTGTTCAAGGTATTGCGCGGGATCGAATTTCAGGAAATACCGGAACCATGGCGATTGTAACCCTTTTACCATTTCGTTTACGTATTTGTTTCGCTGCTCCGTTGTTGCCATGTTCAGTTCCCCCAGTACTCCCTTTTCCTTGTTCACATACCAGTTTTCGATGATCGCGGATGTATGGGTTATAGCTGAACTGCTGTCGGCTGCTTCAAGTACGCTCTTCACAACCTCCCGGTACAGTGGTTTTATTTCCCCCAGTGCTTTTTCACTTACTCCCGACGAACGGGCAATGGCCTCATTTTGCTCCGCCATCAGTTCAATGATTGGAACGCCGGGCCCGGCCAGCAACACAATAAAGTTGATATCTTTTCTTTTTGCCGCCACCATCGGGGCGATCATACCTCCTTCACTGTGACCGATCAGCCCGGCCTTTTTTTTATCCACTTCAGGCCTGGTTAAAAGGTAATCAAAACTATTACTTACATCATGGGAGAAATCAAGACTGGTTGCCTGGCTGAAAACCCCGCTGCTTTTACCTACACCCCGGTCATCCACCCTTAGTATGACAAATCCCTTCCGGGTCAGGTGATCAGCGATAACGGCAAATAATTTATGCCCCAATATTTCTTCATCCCTGTTTTGCGGGCCGGACCCCGTAATAAGGACCGCTGCAGGAAAGGGCCCTTTGCCTTCAGGAATGGTGATGGTGGCGCCATAGATCAGGGTCTTGTCTGCATTGAGGTATTCCACTTCCTCGCTTGTATACGGAAAGGGAGGTTGTGGAGTTTGCGGCCTTTTTCTTTCTATCTTTTCTGTTATTCCTGTTTTTTTAAGCGTAAGCGGCAGCTCACTACCTTGTGTAAAATTTCCTTCAATGGTGGAGTCATTCGCCAGCCTGCCGCTAAACGATGCGTTCAGATCGTTCATACTGATCGTAACCTCATTGTCCTTAACTGTGGTTTTATCACAGGTTAGCCCGTAGGCCGACTGGTCAGGACTGTCGGCTGTTGAAATAAATCCGCCCTTGCCATCTTCCCTGATGTGGAATACAATACGCAGTTCCACGCCCACATTCAGTGTACCCTGCCAGGTACCGGTGAACCTGGAGACAGGCTGAGTGATTGCCGTCAGGGCAAGGAAAGTAACCAGTATCGCAGAAATAATTTTTTTCATATCACCAAGGGTTTAATTTTTTGCCGAGGATTTTTTCTGATCACGGTACATTCGGTATGAATGGATGATCGGAATGGCTGTAATCATGATCATCACTGCTGTAAATACCACCATCGCTGCTTTTGAGGGTAGAAAAAGACAGATCACGGCAAGAAATAACCCGCCGCCAAACCAGAGTTTTCCCGCAAGGGCATGTGTCTTTTTCCAGTTCTCCTCATTTTCCAGGGTCCAGGGCAGGCGGAACCCGGCGAAATAATTGGGCCTGATATTGTGCATATAGTTCCCGATGAATGCAAAGAGCAGCCCCGTGCCGGCCAGAATGAGGCCCGTATTAAAACTGATATTTCCCTTTGAACTGCTGTACAGGATCATGCAAAGAAGAGCCGACAAGAACACAACCACGCCAAAAGCGAGACTGCGCAGGCGGTTCTTGTTTTCCGCGGCATATTTTTTCGGATCGATCCGGTAAATATTACTCAGGATCAGGTATAGTACAGGGCTGAAGACCGAAAGAACAAGGCACATGATCAGCAATTCATTCTTACTCCCGAAGCGGTCCGGTTTCCCGCTCCAGTCAAAATGCATGGCAACCTGGTCGGGCAGTTTGTTCCAGATCAGCGCCAGGTATACCACCGGTATGGCCATGATGGGCCAGACTAAGATGTTAAGCAGCCTTCTCATATCATTTCTTTTTTGATTTGAATTGTAATAGCCATTTCATGATCTCATCCACCACCGTGGTGTTGAGCGAATAGTAGATGAATTGCCCTTCCTTTTCCGCGATCACCAGTTTGGCCTGTTTCAGCAGGTC
>CAZEZE010000326.1:0-3596 GCA_964516445.1 uncultured Chitinophaga sp.
ATCATCATTGGTAATCTCAATTGTGATGAATTCGCGATGGGTTCCACCAATGAAAACTCTGCCTGGGGTAAAGTACTGAACGCGCTCGATGAGACCCGGGTGCCCGGCGGCTCTTCCGGCGGATCGGCCGTTGCGGTACAGGCCGGTCTCTGTATGCTGTCACTCGGCAGTGATACGGGCGGCTCCGTACGCCAGCCCGCCGATTTTTGCGGCATCATCGGGCTGAAACCAACCTATGGAAGGATCTCCCGTTACGGGCTTATCGCCTACGCCTCTTCCTTTGACCAGGTTGGAATTTTCAGTACGAATATCGCCGATATCGCCCTTGCACTCGAAGTAATGGCAGGCCCGGATAACTATGACAGCACTGCTTCACAAAAAGAAGTTCCGGCTTATTCAACGCATCTGAACACCGGTGAAAAATTCCGTTTTGCTTACCTGGATGAGGCGCTCAGCCATCCAAGTCTTGACCCTGAGATCGCCGGCGCCATAAAAAATAAGATTGCTCAGTTAAAAACGGAAGGTCATACCGCCGACCCGGTAGACTTCGACCTGATGGATCATATCGTTCCGGCCTATTATGTGCTGACCACCGCTGAGGCTTCTTCCAATCTTGCGCGGTATGATGGTGTGCGATACGGATACCGAACCGGGAAAAAAGTACCGGATCTTACAGAATTTTACAAAAAGACACGCTCGGAAGGATTCGGAAAAGAAGTGAAACGGCGCATTATGCTGGGCAGTTTTGTATTGAGTGCGGGATATTATGATGCCTATTTTACAAGGGCTCAAAAAGTGAGGCGTTTACTTTACAGCAGAACAGAGGCCATTTTTAAAGATTATGATTTCATTATCATGCCCACATCCCCCGTAACAGCCTTCAAGTCCGGGGAGAAAATGGATGATCCCATCGCGATGTATCTCGCTGATATATATACAGTAATGGCCAACCTGGTGGGCTGCCCCGCTATTTCTCTCCCCCTTTTCCGCCATAGCAACGGAATGCCCTTCGGACTGCAGGTTATGTCAGCCCGTTTTGATGAAGTATCTTTGCTGCAGGCTTCTGCGCAGCTAATGCGGCAAAAAAGCTATTGAATTATTACGGTGTAATTGATTTGAGAAGATTACCATACATAGTAACCATTTGTCTGACCTGTTCGTTTTTTCAACCTGCTTTTGCCGGCGAGAACGAGCAGGATAATACCGCTTATGGAATACCGGTAAAGGACACTTCCATCATCCAGCCGGCGGCAACGGTTGCACCAGCCCTCAATGATCCGAAAGACGGCTTTAAAGAGTTGCTTAAAACGGCATTGACCGGTGACGCGGTATCGGGGGCTAAACTAAACCCGATGGCCGTTTCCTTTGTAGAAAATTATATCGCACGGAATAAAAAAGGGTACCAGACCATGAAAGTCTGGGGTGAACCCTACCTGAACCTGATGGAACAGGTATTGCTGCAGCACGGGATCCCAGGGGAACTGAAATACCTGGCTGTGATCGAATCAGGGTTAAAGGCAAATGCCCTTTCCCGGGCCGGCGCGCTGGGTCCGTGGAATTTTATGCCTGCCACCGCCCGCAACTATGGTCTTTATGTGGGCAAGTCGAGGGATGAAAGGGTGGATTATTATAAAAGCACTCATGCAGCTGCCCGGATGCTAACTGACCTTTATTCCCAGTTCAATGACTGGCTCCTGGTGATTGCTGCCTATAACGGTGGTCCCGGCAATGTACTAAAGGCTATCCGTAAAAGCGGGGGCAGCAGGGATTTCTGGACCCTCCAGTATTTTCTTCCGAACGAATCCATGAATCATGTAAAAAAATTCATCGCCACGCATTATATTTTTGAAGGGGAAGGAGGTCTTACCACCATCACCCGGGATGAAACAAAGGACCTGCTGAGCAATGCCGTGAAGCTGAATGAGGAGGAGATCAACAGTTCAACCGCTTATTTGATCACCGGGAGGTTCAGTTCCACTATCATCATGAAACATGTGGAAATGGAAAAACCGGAATTTGACCGCTACAATCCCAATTTCGAGAACGAGATCGCCGTACAGGGTAAGTATAACCTCCGCCTTCCGGTACAAAAGATGAATGTGTTCATCGCCAAAAGATACCAGATTCTGGATGAGAGCATGGAAATGCTGATCAAACCCGCTGCCGGAGGCAGCCAGTGATCAGGGGGATCGCAATACCGCTTCGATCGCCTCCGCCTTCAATAAACATTCCTCCCATTCCTTTTCCGCTTCGCTGTACCAGGTGATGCCCGAGCCGGCCTGGAATGAAAGATAGCGTGTTGCCGAATTATACATGATACTCCGTATTACGACATTGAGATCGAAATCACCTTCCGGGTCAATATAACCCAGGGCACCGGAAAAGATACCACGGCCTGTCTTCTCATATATTTCAATCAGCCCCATCACCTTCTTCTTAGGCGCACCGGTCATGGATCCCATGGGAAAAGTAGCCCGGATGATCGATGTAAAATTGATCTCTTTTTTCAGTTCCCCGCTTACGGTGGAGATCATCTGGTGCACCTGCGGAAACGAATACAGCCCGAAAAGTTCATCCACCTTCACGGTCCCTTCCCTGCAGATCTTAGCCAGGTCATTGCGTACAAGGTCCACCACCATCACATTCTCCGAACGGTCCTTGGCGCTTGCACCCAGTGCTTCCAGGCTCCGCGCATCCAGTTGTTCATTCTGCCGGATGCGTTTGGAAGTTCCTTTGATAGGTTGTGACAGTATGCGCCCGCCCTGTTTGCGGAGGAATCGTTCCGGGCTGGCACAGATCAGCCAGTTGTCGCCGGTACGGTACAGCGCGGAGAAGGGGTTGGGAGAAATAGCGCTGAGTTTTTTATAGACCGAAACAGGGTCGATGGTTGCGTCACGTGCAAAGAACTCCTGGCAAAAGTTGATCTCGTAACAATCCCCCCGAAGTATATGCTGCCGCAGCTTTTCCAGCACCTCCAAATACTCTTCACGGGAGAAACGTTGCCGGATATTGACCTGTTGCTGCGGTCCGTGTATTCCCGGAACTGTATCATTTATTTCTGCGAAGATCCGGGCGGGATCATCCGCTTCGATATTAATTCCTGCCGGGGAAAGCCGGATCAGTATTTCCGGTTCAAAGAAAAAAAGAACCGGGAAGCCGGTTTCATCGGGATTGTGCGAGTGCAGTTCTTCTATTTCATTTTTCAGGTCGTAACCCAGGTGGCCAAAGGCCCAGCCTTTCTTTTCATCGATAAAGGCCTGCAATGCTGTAAGCGCCATGCCCCGGCTGATCCGTATGCTTCTTTTCTCACCGGCCGCAAGTAAACATTCCTCTGTATGCGGCCGGATCCGGTACTGGTTATTGTCCAGGAAGCAAAAGGTGCTGAACCGTTTTACCCAGTTCAGCACCTTTTCTTTGGCCTCTGCAAAATTGGTAATTGTATAGGTGCAGTTAGTAAGGGTTGTATTGTTCAATTCGCTGAACAGGTGTGTGCTGATTAATAATCATCCTCTTCATCATCGTCATAGTCTTTGTCATTGAAGAGATCCTTGAATTCATCATCGATCTTGAAATCTTCTTCTTCCTCAAAGGCACCC
>CAZEZE010000327.1:0-3583 GCA_964516445.1 uncultured Chitinophaga sp.
GTATTGCCTTACTGCTTTATCATCGCTACTGATTTCTGCTTTGAAAATTTCAATTTTATCGTTGTCAAAGGTTACTTTGTCCCCTATTTTAATGGCTTGATAAACGTTAATAGATTTCATGGGTCTTGTGCAGTTTGTATAGCGTTGCCCCCGCTTTTGCGTAAAGCTAATATATTTAGCAACCCGATGTGCAATATATTGGACATTTTTTCAGAAGACCTACAAAGTTCAACAGGGGGAGCTTGATATCAGGTAAAAGGGTTATACTTTGATCCTATGACCCTTTTAGTTTTTGCACGATACTTCTTCTTTCTCATTGCATCATTTCCTACTGATTACATAATTACAGGAAAACTCAAATTTTGAGTTGACCAACAATGGAGAAGTTTCAAAAACGGGGAAGTCAACAATGGCCCGGGAAACGGCTATTTTTCTCAAGAAAATTATTAATACCTTCCTTTTATGAACTACAGACCGGTATTTCGCCTTTTCCTCGCCAACTTTCTTTTCGCGGGTTCAATTTTCCCGCTGCAGGCACAAGCGCAGATCATACCGGGACAGGATTATGTTATCGTATCCTTCCGGACAGGACGGGTGATCGACGTTTTTGAGATTTCCAAAGAGAACGGGGCGCCGATCATTTTCTGGGACCGGCATAACGGCGGGAACCAGGTATTCCGGCTGGAGCCGGCGGGGGATGACTATTACCGAATCCGAAATACCCTGAGCGATAAACTGATCGAGATCCGGAATTCCGAACAGGGGGATGATGCCATGGCACAGCAATGGGAATATTCAGGGGCGGCGAACCAGCAGTTTAAGTTGATCCCGGCATCCGGGGGGTACTATTTCATCATCGCCCGGCATAGCAATAAGGCCCTGCAGGAAAAATCGACGGGCGAAAGAGGCGGGTTGCTGTCTCAAACCACCGATACCCGGGTCATTACCCAAATGTTTCAGTTTGTACCGTTCAATAATACCCTTCCTCCCGTACAGGCGCTTTCCGCACCTGTGCTGACAATCCCGTCCGATAAAGCTGCCTTTGAAAACCAGAACAATGCCGGTCTGAACTTCGACTGGGAAGATGTACCGGGGGCTACGGGCTACCAGTTTCGCCTCTACCATGAAACTTATAATACCGAACTGGTCAATACCGAAGTCGACGGCTCCTATTTCAATTTCCTGTTGGTAAATCAAATAAGGCAGGAACTGGACGGCAGTTATTTTAACTGGGCCGTACGGGCAAAACAGGGTAATACCTGGGGGCCCTGGTCTATCCCCTTCCGGCTATACCAGCCGGTGCGTGCCGTGACGCCCCCGCAATTAAGATACCCGCCTCCCAATACCGTTCTCGAAAATGGCAGCACGGATCTCTCGAAAGGATTCCAGTGGCTATTCAAATGGAACCCGGTCAGCCAGGCAAGCCAGTATCAATTGTATGTGGGCTTTACAGACGGTTCCGCCTATATCAACCGGTTACAGTCCGAAAATACCTATACGCACAGGGAACCCAACAACACCTATTTTTCCACGGCACAGTTGAACGGCTGGATCTGGAAGGTCCGCGCCGAAGTAAATGGGGTATGGACTGATTGGAGTGAGGCCCGGCCATTTACAATTTCCGCGCCGGGTATACCCGCCCCACCTGCGCCAACATATAAATATGAGAAGATGACCTGCTGGGTGGAATGCGGTTACCTGCATGCCTACCTGGCCATAGTACAGGATGTATATGGCGGGAAGGATCTGACCTTTGGACCACGCAAGATCGGGGTGGAACAAAAGCAAGGTCAACGGCGTGCCATCTTCCAACTGGAGAGTGCGTCTCCTGTAGAGGACCGTTATTTGATCAAAGTGTTAACACAAAATAGTAGCGGGCAGTCAACATTTGAGGGCTACCTGGATTACAAACTGGAGATATCAGACCAGCCCGATAATTACTGGAAAGTGGTAAGCGCCCATAGTAATTTTGTCCGCATTTATATGCCTGACTCCAACCAGGCCCTCGAAGTGATTGATGGTACTAATTATAATCCTACCATCACCGTTCAGTTAAGACCCCTGTCGCAGGATCAGCGGCAGTTGTTCAATTTTATCAGGCGTTGAGGAGAGCGCCTTCGCCAGAGCCTTCACCGCTATAGTTTTCACGCACGCGGCCGGTGCCTGAAAAGCGGATTTAAAAGTAAAAGGGTTATACTTTGGGCGTATGACCCATTTTTCTTTTCCATCCTGTACATTTACCTTTTATCTACACCGCCAGCAACATGGAAGTACATCACCACGCACATACCAGCAGAAAAAAATGGACCCATTATTTCTGGGAATTCCTGATGCTTTTTTTAGCCGTATTCTGTGGGTTTCTTGCGGAAAACCAACGGGAGCATATTGTAGAGCATCAACGTGAAAAAGTATTCATGAAAAGTATGATCATTGATCTTGGTAACGACACCGCACATTTCAACCTGTCCTACAGGGGGATCTTCTCGATGGTTAAACATATAGATTCCCTGACAGCCTTACTGGCGAAGCCGGAAGAAATGCAGATCCATGCGGAAGAGATATACCGGCACCAGGTCTGGATCAGTTTGTATTACAAGGTTATTTATACCGATCGCACCATTGCTCAATTAAAAAACTCGGGAAACTTCCGGTTGATCCGTAAATCAAATGTTTCCGATGCGATCATAGCCTACGATATCTATGTCAGGAATTACGTTATACAGATGCAGGACGATTATCTATGGCTGGAGAGCAATAAGCTATGGGATATCAGCAACCAGGTGTTTAAATCCTCAGTCTTTAGAAACTGGTTAAAAAACGGGTACCAATATAATAAAGTCGAACTTCCGGACCCTCCCTACTTTCTGTCTACCGAAAAGTCAAAAATTGACAACTATATTAATCACTTGCAAACATACGCAGTGGCCAGCGAATGGTTTTTACAAAATCTGAAGATGGCCATGCAGCAGGGAACGCATTTGGATTCGTTGATCAAGCAGGCATATCATTTCAAATAGTATTTTTTTGGTCCTGACATATTTAGTAAAGGCCTTTCTCCTTACTTCCTTATATGTGTAGCTTTGGTCCGGTAAGCTGCGGAGTTTCCATTATATTTAATGCACAATCAGCATCATGAAACAACTATATTTTTTCCTGCTGGCAATATTTTTCACGCTTACCGTGTCAGCCCAATTATTTAAAAAGGATGAATTGGTGGAGGTGGATCCATTATTATCGGATTCATTGGAGGGGAACTGGAAGCAGGCAACCGTTGTCAATTTCGATTCCACAGGGAAGATTTATATGGTAAAACTTCCGGATGGAAATAAACTGGCCATCCCTTCCAAAACCCCGGAAAAATGGATACGCCCGGTTGTAAACAAACAGGTAGTGAACAAGTATGGTCCGGGAGCCCGAATTGCCTATCAAAAACGCGATAATGTGATGAAGGCCATCCGGTGTAATCCATCGGAAGCGGGGGTTAAAAAGAATATCCTCTCATTGATGGCGGCCTATTTTAAAGATTATTCGCATATCTCCGTTGATGTCACTTCCTTTAAAGGGCAACACGGCTATGACGATC
>CAZEZE010000328.1:0-3564 GCA_964516445.1 uncultured Chitinophaga sp.
GCCAAGGCAAACCATGAGGATTTTCATGGAGCAAATATAGCTATGAGTTGCGAGCTGTGAGCTGTGAGTTTAAACCCGTGACTGTATTTAAATTTTGGTTGTTAAGGTACTCCCAAAGACTCGCAGCTCTCAGCGCACAGCTCGCAGCGCATTTTTATGGAATTCGGTGAAAACGACATCTTTATTTTAAACACACACTACAATGACAAACAACGAAATGCTCAAGGCGGACCTGCTCGACATTTTGTTCGAGAAACGCAATAAAGCCTATGGCGCTTATGCCCTGCGCAGGTCCTACGACAGGAGATTGCTGATAGCGCTGGGTACCGGACTGGTTATGGCACTTCTTTTTGTCTTGCTGGTACAACTGAAAGGGAATGAAAAAACCCCGCTCATCCGTAATAATAATGAAGGTATCGTTATCCGGGAATATGTGGTTCCGCAAAAAAAGATCGTGGAACCTGTACAGCCGAAACAAACGGTAAAAACGAAGACAGCAAACAAAAAGTCGCAGGTGAAGTTCACCAGCACAATAGATATCCGCAAAGATGAACTGGTAAAGACTCCCGTGGCGAGTGTTGATGATCTGTCAGGAAATGTTCCCGGCGATGAGACTATCACCGGTAAGCCCGATGATGGCACTGTGGTAGTACCACCGGTTCAGGGTGATGGAAACGGGAACGTACCTGCAGTACAACCACCTGCGGCGTTTGTGCCAATGGAAAGGGATCCTGCATTTCCGGGCGGTGCCGCCGCGTTGCACCAGTTCCTTTCAAGGAACCTGCAAACTCCCGACGAACTGGAGGAAGGGGAACGCATCCTGGTGAAAGTGAAATTCAGGGTGGATACCGATGGTCGTGTAAGCAGTTTCGAAATTGCCGAAAGCGGCGGGCGTGAATTTGACCAGGAAGTGCTGCGGGTGGTGAAGCGAATGCCCCGCTGGGAGCCTGCTTTTCAGAATGGTATAAATGTTCCCGTTTCCTTTATGATACCCGTAACATTTATGGGTGTGGAATAGCAAAATTTCAATAATTTGCCCGTTTCAGGCGTCCCTGGCAATTGCTCTTGCCGGGGACGGTTTTTCAGGCTGATAAATTGTATCTCTTACGTAAATAACCGGCATATGTTCGAGGAGTATGAAAAGAAGAAACGGAAGCAGGTGGCCCAGATGAGATCCCTGATGGATTACGGTATGGGACTGCTCATCCTGCTGCTGGGGTTTTTCTTCCTGTTCCGGATGAAACTGGGAAACCTGCCGCTGAATGAACGGCTGGGAGAACCGGATACGCTGGAAAAGGTTTTTGGCGGACTTTGCATACTATACGGGGCCTGGAGGATCTACCGGGGGTATAAAAAAAATTATTTCAAATGAAAAAGGCGGGGTCCAAAATACCGGCCGGCAGTCTGCTGTGGTCTTGCATACTCCTGTTGTTCCTCGCGTCCTGCAAATCATTTGATGAGCAGGCGGATGAATTACCGGATAACAAATACAAGGGCACGATAAGGGTGAGTGCCGATGAATCTTTCCGTCCCGTTATTGACGAGCAGGTGAAAGTTTATGAAGCGTTGCACAAGGGAACGAGGATACTGGTGGATTACAAACCCGAAGCTGATTGCCTGCGTGACCTGCCAAATGATTCGGTGCGGATGGTGATCGCCACGAGAGCCGCGAATGATGAGGAGAAAGAGTTTATTTCGGATTCGTTAAAAAAACAGTTAAAGAGTATGACGATCGCCTGGGATGCGATCGCCGTCATCGTACACCCTTCCTCACCGGATTCAGTTTTTACCATGGAGGAGATCAGGCAGGTGCTGAAAGGGAAGTTTAAGAAAAATTTAATTCCCGTATTTGACGGGGTAAAAGCAACCAGTACAGTGCGTTTTGTCATCGATTCAGTGTTACGCGGCGATTCGCTGACCCCGGAAGCGATGGCTGCACGCAGCAGCGAAGGAGTGATAGATTTTGTCTCGAAGAACGAACAGGTGGTTGGTTTTATTGGGATTAGCTGGATCGGCAACCCGGAAGATACTGCGCAAATGAGCTTTTTGAAAAAAGTAAGGATCGCATCACTGGAGAGCAACGACAAGCCCGGTGCGTATGTAAAAGCTTACCAGGCAAATATTTACCTGAAACGTTACCCGATGGTACGGGATTTGGTTTATATACTTAAGGAAAATTACAGAGGACTTGGAACGGCATTTGCAAACTTTATGAGCGGAGAGACAGGACAATTGATATTCAGGCGTGCATACCTGGTTCCGGCGAAAAAAAATTTCGGTATCAGGCCGGTACGGCTGAAGGAGTAAAAAGGGACTTGTTTATATTTACAAACTCAAAAGAAGAAGTAAAATGAAGAAAACCACTATCGCAGTTTTAGCAGCCGGGCTGTTGTTAATTACCGGCGTTAAAGCACAAACCGTGCAGGAAGGAGTGAGCCACCTGAACGCCGGCCGCATCAAAAACGCCACAGGCGTGTTTGAAAAGTTAATCGCTGTCAATCCTAATAATATTGACGCGATCTACTGGCTGGGACAAACCCGCCTGGAAGCCGACGAGATCATGAGTGCCAGGCTCAAAGAGGCTCGCAAACTGTATGAAAATGCATTACAATCCACGAATGGAGCCCCTTTGATCAAAGTGGGAATGGGTCATGTGGAGGCGCTGGCAGGTAATCATGAAAATGCGCGCCAGCATTTTGAAACGGCCCTTACCATGACCAGAAACAAGAAAGGGGATGATCCCGTCATCGCTACAGCGATCGGTCGCGCCCTGATCGATGCAAAAGGTTCGGATTATAAATATGCGGTAAGATTGCTGGAAGATGCTGCCACGAAGGATCCGAAGAACCCCGATATCCTTCTCCAGCTGGGAAATGCACACCGTAAAGCCGGGGAAGGCTTTGGCGGCGGACCTGCTTTCCAGGCGTATAAGAAAGCGTTGGAAGTGAGTCCCTCTTTTGCACCGGCAAGTCTCAGGCTGGCCCAGTTGTTTGAATCACAGAAGAACTGGGAACTGGTGCTCCAATACCTGAACGAGGCCATCGCGAAGGATGCAAAATTCACGAAAGCCTATTACGAGCTTTTCTATTATTATTTCTACCGTGCAAAATTTGATGAAGCAGAACCTTTCCTGCAAAAATTCATCGACAGCAAATTGCCCGAGACAGAGATACAGGACCAGTTTCTTTACGCGCAGCTTTGCTGGGCAAGAAAGGACTTCAACTGTGCTACTACCAAGGCGGAAGCTGTGGTGGCCGCCATGGGTGTGAATACCAAACCCAAAGTATACCGCTTGCTGGCAGATGCCTATTACCAGAAAGGCGACTACGTCAATGCCAAAAAATACAGTGATGAGTTCTTTGTCAGAAAGAATCCTGACGACTATAACTCCTTTGACCACAAGCTAAGGGCTGATATCATGTCTAAAACGGGTGGATCACCTGAAGAGATCTATGTGAATTATGTACAGGGTGCGGAACTGGATACAACCGTTTCCGACAAAGTGGATTTCCTTAAAAAAGGCGCCGCCTATTTTAAGGAGCGTAAAATAAGGGACAAGGAAGC
>CAZEZE010000329.1:0-3549 GCA_964516445.1 uncultured Chitinophaga sp.
TATCTTTGCACTCTTATTAAGCATGCATGACAAGAGACCAGATCACCTACATAGTTTTCGGTACTATTTTAGTCGCTTCCCTGATAGCCGACCTGGGTTTGCTTAGCAAAAAGAACCAGAAGATCACGATCCGCCAGGCGCTTTACCAGACCTTTTTCTGGGTGGGACTGGCCCTTGGTTTTTTTGTTTTTATGTGGATCGAGAACGGGCAGAAACCGGCGCTGGAGTATCTCAGCGCTTACCTGATGGAATGGAGCCTGAGCATCGATAATATCTTTGTGTTCATCCTTATTTTTTCCGCTTTTTCGGTCAAAGAAAAGCATTACGGGAGGGTGCTGCTGATCGGGATCATGATGGCCATTATTTTCCGGGTGATCTTCATAACGGTGGGGGTGGCACTGGTCGAGAAATTCCATTGGATACTTTACCTGTTTGGTTTGTTCCTGGTATATACAGGGTACAAAATGTTTACTGCCAGCGATGATGAGGAGTTCGATCCGCATGAAAGCAAGATCTATAAATTCATGAAACGATTCCTGCCGCTGGTACCGCATGACGGCAACGGGAAGTTCATGGTCAGGGAGAACGGAAGACCGGCCTACACCACCTTGTTTGTCGTGATCATCATGCTCGCAGCGATCGATCTTGTTTTCGCGCTGGATTCCATACCGGCCGTGATGGGTATCGTGGATACCAAGACACCGGGGTATGAACCGATGGCAAGACTGGTGATCTATACGTCCAATATTTTCGCTGTGCTGGGTCTGCGTTCCCTTTTCTTCCTGCTCCGGGGCGCGGTCAGCAAGTTTGATTACCTCCAGCAGGGCATTGCCATCGTGCTGGTTTTTATAGGTGTGAAGATGCTGGCAGCGCACTGGATCGACATGGTCGTGGACAAACAGGTCCAGGTGTTCATTTCCCTGGGTGTGATCCTTACCTGCATCTCCGGCTCTATCTTTTATTCGATATTCATGCAGAAAAAGGGAGAACCGGCTGATGTAAAGGATGAAAGTATTGAATAGTCTTTAAAAAGGTTGAACTACTCTTTAAGCGATATTGCCCGTATCATTGATGCTGCCAACCCTGCTGCATCAGGGCATGTCATTGAACATATACTGCTGGACAGCCGGAAAGTGATTGTGCCGTCATCCTCTCTTTTTTTTGCACTCAAAGGACCCCGGAGAAATGGCCACCAGTTCATCCCGGAACTATATAAAAAGGGAGTGCGGAGTTTTGTGGTCAGTGATCCCGTTGATACCGCGCAGTTCCCGGAAGCTGACTTTTTAGATGTGTACGACACGCTCGCGGCATTGCAGTCGCTCGTAGCCCATCACCGGCAGCAATTTTCTATCCCGGTGATCGGGATTACCGGTAGTAACGGTAAGACCATCGTAAAAGAATGGCTTTACCAGTTGCTGAATGAAGATCATAACATCATACGCAGTCCAAAAAGCTATAATTCACAGATTGGTGTGCCCCTGAGCGTATGGCCTATGAACGAGCAGCATACGCTCGGTATATTTGAGGCCGGTATATCGGAACAGGGGGAGATGCTTCGGCTGGAAAGAATGATCCGCCCTACCATTGGTGTACTGACCAATATCGGCGAAGCGCATAGCGAGGGTTTTATTGACGCGGACCATAAGTTCAGGGAAAAGCTGATCCTGTTCCGCAACAGCGCGGTTATTATCGGAAGGGCTGTAGATTTCGAAAACAGGGAAGAGGCGCTGGATATGCTGGGGCCGGATATCCGATTGCTGACATGGGGGAACGGCGAAAGGGATCATTTTAAAATTCAGGAGATTGAAAAAAAGAATGACCAGGCAGGGATCCGGTTATCTCTGGATAGCGGTGAAGTTATTTTTTCGATCCCATTCACGGACGATGCTTCAGTTGAGAATGCCATCACCTGCTGCTGCGTGCTGCTATACCTTGGAGTATCACCCGGGATGATCGCCGGGAAAATGAAAAAGCTGCACCCGGTGAATATGCGGCTGGAACTTAAAAAAGGAATCAATAATTGCGCCGTCATCAACGACAGTTACAGCGCAGATACAAGCTCCCTTGAAATTGCCCTGAACTTTCTTGACCAGCAAACCGCGGGAACAAAAAAAACGGTGATCCTCTCCGATTTCCTGCAGAGCGCAATGCCGGATGCAGAACTTTACGGTCTGGTACTGGAAAAACTCCGGAAACACCGGGTGGAGAAACTGATCGGCATCGGGGAAAAGATAACCTCCATTCTTCCCCAATTGTTGTCAGCGGAAGATACGCTCCGTGCGGAATTCTATACGTCCACCGGTCATTTTACCGAAGAATTTCTTTCCTCGCATTTTAAAGATGAAACAATTTTGGTGAAGGGAGCCAGGGTCTTCGAATTTGAAAAAATCGTACAACTGCTGGAGCAAAAGGTCCACCAGACCGTACTGGAAATAAATCTCTCCGCCATAGCGCATAACCTTAAAGTGTACCAGCAACTGCTGCAACCCAGCACCCGGATCATGGCGATGGTAAAGGCTTTTGCCTATGGCAGTGGCGGCGCCGAGATCGCCGGTATACTGCAGTATCATAAAGTGGATTACCTAGCCGTGGCTTATGCCGATGAAGGGGTGGAACTGCGCAAGGCCGGTATACAGTTGCCCATCATGGTAATGAACCCCGATGAGAATGCTTTTGATAAAATAACAGAGTACAGCCTCGAACCCGAATTGTATTCATTTGAGTTATTGCATTCTTTTGATAATTACCTGCGACAGGAAGGCCTGCAACAGTATCCCGTTCATATTGAACTGGAGACGGGCATGAACCGGCTGGGTTTTGCTGTGAGTGATATCCGTAAATTATCCGAGTCTCTTCGTTCCACTTCCTCTTTCCGGGTACAGTCGGTCTTTACACATCTCGCGGCCAGTGAGGATCCGGCCCAGGATACTTTTACCAATATGCAGTTTGAACTTTTTCAAAAGGCCGCGGATGAGTTGCAAAATATTACCGGTTATTCATTTATCCGTCATATTGCTAATTCAGCCGCCGTGATCCGGCATCCACGTTTACAACTGGATATGGTGCGACTGGGAATTGGATTGTACGGGGTCGACAGCGCCGCATCCGGCAAATTGCATTTACAGACCGTGGCTACCTTGAAGTCCACCATCGCACAACTGAAGAAAGTAAAAGCGGGTGAGTCGGTCAGCTATGGACGAAAAGGCGTTACCCAAAAAGATTCCCTGATTGCAACGATCCGGCTCGGCTATGCCGACGGGTATTCCCGGCGGCTGGGCAACGGCACCGGAGTAGTTTGGATCAAAGGTGTAAAGGCCCCGGTGATCGGCACCATCTGTATGGATATGTTCATGGCGGACGTGACTGGAGTCCCGGGAGTGGAAGAAGGTGATGAAGTAATCATTTTCGGGAGCCAGCTACCTGTTCAGGACCTGGCTGAACGGGCGGGAACTATTCCATATGAGATCATGACGGGGATTTCACAGAGGGTTAGGAGGGTTTACTATGAAGAGTGAAAAACGGCGAGTGGGGAATGGCGAGTGGCTAGTA
>CAZEZE010000330.1:0-3546 GCA_964516445.1 uncultured Chitinophaga sp.
AATGTGATCATGTACAGCACCGAGGGCGGGATGAATATCGAGGACGTGGCGCATGCAACACCTGAAAAGATCTTTAAAGAATGGGTGCATCCCTGCGGTGGTTTACAGGCCTTCCAGGCAAGAAAGATCGCGTTCAACCTGGGGCTCACCGGCGAAGCTTTTAAGAACTGTATCAAATTTGTTACGAACCTGTATAACGCTTATGTCGGGCTCGATTGTTCGATGCTGGAAATAAACCCGCTCTTCAAAGCGGCGGATGACAAGATCATCGCGGTGGATTGTAAAATGGGACTGGATGAGAATTCACTGATGCGTCATGCCGATCTCGCTTCCCTCCGCGATATCACCGAAGAAGACCCCACCGAAGTGGAAGCCGGCAAGCATAACCTGAATTTTGTGAAACTGGACGGCAACGTAGGCTGTATGGTAAACGGCGCCGGCCTGGCCATGGCCACCATGGATATGATCAAGCTCAGCGGCGGCGAACCCGCCAATTTCCTGGATGTGGGCGGAACCGCCAACGCGCAAACGGTGGAAGCCGGATTCAAGATCATCCTGAAGGACCCGGCGGTAAAGGCCATCCTCATCAATATCTTCGGCGGTATTGTACGCTGCGACCGTGTGGCACAGGGCGTGATCGACGCCTATAAAAATCTGGGCAATATCAATATTCCAATCATTGTCCGCCTGCAGGGCACCAATGCCATTGAGGCCAAAAAATTGATTGACGAAAGCGGCCTCAAGGTGAAGAGCGCTATTTTGTTGAGCGAGGCGGCGGCGTTGGTGAAAAAGGCAGTTGCTTGAGAGTCGGGAGTTCGGAGTTCGGAGTCAGTACCCTTAGTTCGAAAAGTCTTTACTGATTCCTGGTTTTTTTTGGAAAAAAAAGTTGCAGATTCAACAAGTAAGATCCTATTAATGACTCCGAACTCCCGACTCCAGACTCCTGACTCACATTTCACCATCCGCGATATACGCCACTCCGACAACCCCATTTTATCCCAAATTGTAAAAACCACCCTTGCCGAATTCGGTGCCAACCACCCGGGTACGGTGTATTATGATCCCACCACAGATGCATTGTATGAATTATTTCAAAAAGAACGATCCGCCTATTTCGTGGCGGAAATGAACGGGGAGATTGTCGGCGGCGGCGGTATCTATCCTACCGATGGTTTGCCGGATGACACCTGTGAACTGGTGAAAATGTATTTATTGCCGCAGGCAAGAGGCACGGGCCTGGGCAGGACCCTGATCGAAAAATGTATTGCCACCGCCGGGGAAAAAGGATTCAAAAAAATATACCTGGAAACCATGCCGGAA
Source organism: uncultured Chitinophaga sp. (assembly GCA_964516445.1). Lineage (GTDB taxonomy): Bacteria > Bacteroidota > Bacteroidia > Chitinophagales > Chitinophagaceae > JJ008. Next base: position 1,321 of record CAZEZE010000330.1, read on the forward strand.
CTGAAACAGGCGCTGAATATTTATTCGAAGTTTGGTTTCCGTCACCTGTCCGGTCCGATGGGAAACAGCGGGCATACGGGGTGCTCGTTGTGGATGATGCTGAAACTAAAGTGATCCTGATTGAAGGGAAATGTTCAATACGCAATAATCAATGTTCAATTTCCATTTGATACTGCTACGTAGCAAACGAACATTGAACATTGATCGTTGAACATTGAAAATTATTTTATGAACCCAGCCAATAAGTTTAATCTCACTGAAAAATCAGACACCGGCTGCTTACTGCCGACTGCAAGGCTGCACGACTCATAGCATCACCTCATACACCGGGCTGAATAAATACAAACGTCCTGTCTTCACCTCTACACACTTGAACCGTTTCCTTAGCTTTTCTCCTTTCCGGAAAACACGACCGTCTTTTGTACGGAATACAGCGCCATGGGAAAGGTCTTCCACCAAATGATGACCGGTGCCGCGTTCGTCGTAGCTACGCAATACCCGAAGCAGGCCGTCTTCGGCGCAACTGCTGGCGGCGGGGTTTTTCAGGGTGACCAGGAGTTCCTTTTCAACAGGTTCCGGAAATATTTTATGCAGCAGGAATTGTTTTAAGAGGTCTCCGTAGATCGTTTTCCATTCGCGGCCATGGGCGAATACCTTGTTTCCGTGTTGCTCAAAAGTGAGCAGGTGGGCCAGTTCATGGAGAAGGGTGATGAGAAAGGAATATTTGTTCAGGTTACCGTTTACGCTGATGCGGTGGTTGCGGTAACCGGTGCGGTGACGGTAATCGCCCAAAATACTCTTCCTTTCACGGGCTACAGTGAGATGCACTTTGTACTGGTGGAGATAAGAGGTCACCGCAGGGCCGGTACCCGGTGGCAGGAACTGCTGAAGCTGATCTACAGGTACTTCTTTCTTAGGCATCCTTTTTTTGCTTTGCCAGGCGCATCAATGCCCTGGTCTCAAAAAATGTGTACAGGATATACAAAATCGCGCAGACGATCAGCCCGGTTTTATCGACGTTCTTTTGGGCGATCATGATGTAGACAAACGCAGCAATCGCCAGCATAAAGAATTTGATCATGAAACTGCCGTACATGGCCCGCACTGCGGATTGCGGGTTGGTGGACCGCAGGGAACGGAGGTTGAGAAGATAGGTCGCCAGGCTTACGGCAAAAAGAAGGAGATTGCCAATAACAACAACATCCTGGCGGATGCCCTGTTTGGCCAGCCATTCTTTACCGGTAATACAAAACGCGGTTACAAAAACAAAGATGAAAAGGATGGGTCTGAAATCACGGTACTGGTTTCTATTCATTGCGGTTCTTTCTGCTGGTTTCCCTGTACAGTTTATAAAATAGCAGCGACAGGATGAGCAAAGGTAATACACAGGCCAGCAATGGCGAAGTATGCAGCCATTTATCCAGTTTGAGCCCGGCGAATACACCGATGGCCAGCGCCGCCAGTATCTGTGTACCAAGGGCGGCATAACGCATCAGGAACTCCCGGTTACTATCGGGCGGCGGCTTGCTGTTCATTATTATTCATCTCCACGATATTGGCCCCCATATGGCACTGGCCGTTGAACGTGGCGGAAGGTTCTACCTGTAGTTTCCCTGTATAGAGATTGCCGGTGACAACGGACTCGCCCCTGAGCTGGAGCAGTTCTTTTGCCCGGACATTGCCGGATACTTTTCCCACGATATCAGCCTGGTTGCCGGTAATATCACCTTCCACCACACCGCTGGCGCCGATGATGATCTTGGCCGAGCTTGTGATGTTGCCGATAATGGTTCCGTCGATACGGAGATCACCGTTACTGCTGATATCCCCTTTCAGGGTGGTGCCGCTGCTGATCAGCGTGGTGCCGTTGCCGGCGGGTGCAGGAATTGACATGTCGGTTTTGTTTTTTGCGTTAAACATAGGTTTGTTTTTAATCGTTGGAAATTTCCGGTTTGGGGAGGTTCAGTTTCACGGTATCCAGTGCAACGGTGCCACCGCCTCCCAGCGCTTTTTTAATTCCTTCAATATACTGTACGTTATTCGTGTTTTGTTTTTCCAGTTCATCCACCCGGTACTTCAGTTGCTTCAGTTCGGTTACTGATTTGTAATCGGTACCTGAACCCGGGATATAATACTTCAAAGGTGTGAAAACGATGAGGGCGACAGTCAGTCCCACCAACACTACAAATATTGTGCTCAACATGATATAAACGCTCAGACGGGAGA
>CAZEZE010000331.1:0-3544 GCA_964516445.1 uncultured Chitinophaga sp.
CATAATCGGGATCGGGATAAATATAAACCAGACATCTTTCCCGGAGCACCTGCCGAATCCTGTTTCGCTGAAACAAATAACCGGCCGGGATCATGATCCTGTAGAACTGGCAAAAGAATTTTGCGGGATCTTTCAACAGTACTTCACAGAACTTACAACAACAGGTTTTGAAAATATCTTCAATCTTTATAACCTGCACCTTTATAAATTAAATGAAAAAGTAAAGCTGAAAAAAGGCGGCCAGGTATTTGAAGCAATCATAAAAGGCGTCAGCTCTTCCGGAAAATTAATCACCGGAAATGTTACCAGTGAAGACCCAATAGCTATCGGGTATGATTTTGCGGAAGTGGAATGGATAGTTTGAGATATTTTCCGTATGATCCTGGATTAATAATATTTCGCCCCGATGGGGCTCTTTTCAAATTCTTACTTATATATTACTGATATTGCGCTCCTACGGGGCTTATAATTTTTCAGAAAACTTACACCTGCGGTCACCAGGTTACACCTTCGCTGATTTATTCAAAGAAGCTTCAACGCAATTTGAACTACGATAGCAGATCGGCTTATATGCCTCTGCTTCGAAACCTTCGATGGTTAAGGCGGCCCTGTGTTATCGGTTTCCGACTCCGAACTCCGAACTCCAAACTACTTTCTCCAAACTGTAAACTTCCTCGAAATAGTAAACCCCCACCGAAACTGTCCTTTACCCCAGGAACTGATGGTACGCGGAATGAAACGGTTCTCGAGGATTTCAGTAGCATTGGTAAAGTTCAGGCGGAAAATATGACCGGAAGTGAGTATCTCAAAACCCACACCCAGGGGGTCATAGAAGCGGATATTATCATTGACCCGGAAAGAATCCTTGCTGGAATCGCTGCGGAAAGGATGAAAATAATCCAGCAGCAGGTTCACCCTTCCTCCCAACGGAACTTTTACGGCACCTCCCAGTGCAAACATGCTTTTTTTATCATAGCTGATGGCGTACCCGCGGGTCAGGAAAGTGGGATTCAATTGCAGGCTTATCTTTCCCATTTTTTTGGCCAGGATCAGCTGCAGTATATTACTCATCCGTTCGCCCAAACCGTCGTAACTGTTATCCTGGTTGGGAAAAAGATTCTCCGGACTGGCAGCGATCACCATATTGGCAAACAGGGCAACTGATAGCGGGTGGGTCGGGTCATTCTCCCTTTGTTGAAGGAAACGGTACTTTCCGGAAAGTTCGTATAGCTGTTGCTGGGCGCCGGCCCCTTTTGCCCTGGCGATCCCGGCATCAAAATTATCACCGATACCCAACGTAAAGGAGATCCGGATATCGGATGCATTATCCAGGCCGAAAAAACGTTTGATGCCGCCATTGCTCCCGGCCAGGTCGCCGAAATTGTGAGTGACATTAAAATCCAGTTTCCCGCTACCGATCACTTCAGTGGTACGGGCATTGATCGTTTTGGTGGAACTAAAAATCTGTACCGCCTTAATCTCAGTCTTATCCTTAACCTTATCCTTATCTTGTGCGCCCCCCTTCAATGAAAAGAAGGCAAATGCAATGAGTAGTGTCTTTTTCATGATTATTCTGTTTAAATAATACAGGATTAATCGTTTGCATGGGCAAACAGGTTGCTTGTAACCGGGAAAAAAAACGAGAGGTTCAGGGGAGACCGGGGCAGGATTATTTCAATGCGGTGAGAATCTCTTCAGCATGCTCCTTGTTCCTTGGTTTCAGGAATATTTTCTGGATCTTTCCTTTTTCATCTATGATAAAAGTGGTGCGGAGTATACCCATATACTCCCGGCCGAAAAGTTTTTTCATATCCCTTACACCATAGGCTTCGGTGATCTTGTTCTCCTTATCAGCGAGCAGGCGGAATGGAAGTTTATATTTCTGTTCGAATTTTTTTTGTGTTTTCTCTTCATCAGGGCTTACTCCCAGCACTTCCAGCCCGTTCTTTTTAAGCAAAGCGTAATGATCCCGGAGGTTACAGGACTCCAGTGTGCAGGTGGGTGTACCGGCTTCCGAATAAAAATACAGGACCAGTTTATGGCCTTTATAGTCAGCAAGGGAAACCTTCTTCCCGTCCTGGTCCCGGCCCGTGAATGCGGGCGCTTTATCCCCTTCCCTGAGTGTGATCATTTTTAGTATTTAAATGCCGGGTAATCAATGAATGCAGTTTTACTTTTTCTTGCCGGTCTTTTTTTTCTTTGTACTGCTTTTTTTAGTGCTCTTTTTTTTAGGCGGGGGTGTATAGGGATGGCGTTTAAACCACCATTCTTTAACGGTAACATTTCCCGCCAGGTCTTCAACAAACACTTTCAGGTGATGCACACCGTAAGGACAGCGCTCATCGAATGGATAAATCCAGTTGCGGCTCTTGTCATTGGTGAACCGCAGCCATTGGCCATTCAGCTCCGCCCTGAATTTCCGGATGCCGGTATTATCGGCGGGTGTGAAAACGATCCTGGAGGAAGCGCTCAGGTTGATGGTATCCCCCTTTCCCAATTCATTCACCGAAGGGGGCTGCACATCGGCAATCAGCTGGAAACTGCCGAAATCACCGAATGAGGCGGATAGCCATTGTTCCTGCCAGACCGCTTTCCTGTAATCCTTTCTCTTGTTGTCCGTTCTTAGTATCAGTAATCTGTCCTGCCATTCTTCGGGTACGGGTTTTTTCAGTTTGATCCTGATGATCGCGTCATCATGCAGGGGAACGGAGGGATCTCCTGCTGCGTGTACGTCGGAAAACGAATAGGGTGCTGAGGAAGCGGTCACATAGTAGGCCGGCGACATTGTATCATAAATGCTTTTCTCCGAAAGGTAGAGTTCAAAACCGGGCTTCTCCAGCACATTCACTTTTCCCGGGATAAATGTTGTGGAACCCGTGTAGCTTTCTTCTTCAGCAGGCAGGCTTCCATCATACCGGATCATGAATTTGAGATGTGAAATATTTCCGGCAGGATCCGACACGTCGATCCGGATAGTATGAGTGGTAGTATCCTCCAATAAAACTATACCGTCACCCCGCACACCGTGGTAAGCCGGGCCCTTATCGCCCGGCAATTGTGAGAGATGCTGCAGGAAGGTCCCGCCGCTGTAACGCAATTTATAATCGATGTGGGCATTTATATACAACGACTCATCGTAGTCGAAGCTGTCGATCACAAAAGAAGAACGCAGTTCTTCATCAACATATAATTTGGCGGCATAGATACCATTCGGATTTTTAGAATTGCTCATCCGGTCTGTAGCCTGGATAGCAAAACTGATCCTGCTATGCCCGGTTTCGATCACCGGTACTTTGGGAATGATATACCCCCCGTCCGTATGTTTCAGATTGAAGACACGGGGAGATTGCCGGTATACCGTTTTGCTCCTGTCGTACATGGCCAGTTTTGAAATATCGGGCGGGATATTATCCGTAATGGGGAAATCAAACAACAGGGGGTTCAGCCGCTTGTCCGTCTTTGAATCAAAGATCTCAAAATGCAGGTGGGGTCCCTGAGAACCGCCGGTATTCCCGCTGTAAGCGATAAAGGCCCCTTTGGTAAC
>CAZEZE010000332.1:0-3518 GCA_964516445.1 uncultured Chitinophaga sp.
AATGCACTGAGCACAAAAACAGTGGTCAGCCCGGCACCAGCCGTTATATCACGGTAAAGAACAAAAAGAACAACCCGGAGCGTCTGGAGTTGAAGAAGTTCAACCCGATCCTGAAAAAAGTAACAACCCACAAAGAGATCAAGTAAATAAATGTGTAAATGTGAAAATGTGTGAATGTCGAAATGAACCACGGACATCAATCGCAATAATCACATTTTCAAATTTTCAAATTATAAATCATGGCAAAAGCAGCAAAAACGGCGATCAAGAAGGACCCTAAACAGGCCGCTGAAGCAAAGAATTATACCAAAGTGATCAAGGCTGTACGCAGTCCCAAGACAGGCGCCTACACTTTTAAAGAGCAGATGGTGCACAAGGATAAGGTGAAGGAATTCCTGGCTCAGAAATAAGGATGCGTCATTCAACTTTTTAAAAGCTGTTCGTGGAAGCGAATGGCTTTTCTTTTTTCGTGAATCGTGAGATGTGAATCGTGAATAGAATCTGATAGATCCTGGAGTTCATAAAGATTCCAGGTGGTTTAGTACACGACTCACGACTCACGTCTCACGTCTCACGATTCATGACAACAACTATGGGATTTTTCAATAAACTATTCGGCAAAAAAGAAAAAGAAAGCCTTGACGAAGGTCTGAAAAAGACCAAGCTGGGTTTCTTTGAAAAGATCAGTAAGGCCATCGCAGGTAAAAGCAGTGTGGATGAAGAAGTGCTGGATAGCCTGGAAGAGGCGCTTGTTGGCGCGGATGTGGGTATTGAGACTACCGTACAGATCATTGAACGGATTGAGAAACGGGTATCAAAAGATAAATACCTGAACACCGGTGAGCTGAATACAATGCTCCAGGAAGAGATCGAGGCTTTGCTCGTGGATGCATCTGCAGCCAATAGCTACGCTTTTGATTCTGACCTTCCGTCAAAACCTTATATCATACTCGTGGTCGGTGTAAACGGGGTGGGTAAAACGACCACGATCGGGAAATTGGCCTATCATTTCAAAAAAGCGGGTAAAGAGGTCCTGTTGGGGGCCGCTGATACATTCCGCGCAGCGGCCGTGGATCAGCTGACCATCTGGAGTGAACGGGTGGATGTGCCGATCGTAAAACAGGCCATGGGGAGTGACCCCGCGGCTGTTGCTTTTGATACGGTGCAAAGCGCCGTAGCGAAAGGAAGCGAAGTGGTATTGATCGACACAGCCGGCCGGTTACACAACAAGGCCCACCTGATGGAAGAGCTTAGTAAGATCAAAAGGGTCGTTCAGAAAACCATACCCGATGCGCCGCACGAAGTATTACTGGTGCTCGATGGAAGTACGGGGCAGAACGCGCTTGAACAGGCAATGCATTTTACCGCAGCCACCGATGTAACGGCCCTTGCCATCACCAAACTGGATGGTACGGCCAAGGGAGGCGTGGTGCTGGCCATCGCCAGCCAGTTTAAAATACCGGTGAAATTCATCGGTGTGGGAGAGAAAATGGAGGACCTGCTGGTTTTTGACAAACATGAGTTCGTGGATAGTTTGTTTAGTTTGGAGAAATAGTTTCTCTCAGCGGTCGCAGCGGAGCAGCGTTCGCAGCGAAAAAGAGAAAATTTTGAGTAGCTAGGATACCCGCAGCGCCGCCGCTTCGTCGCGCACGCCGCGGGAAACAAAGGAATGAGTCTTCAATGAAATCGAGAACACGTAAAAAAGATAAGGTCAACATCATCACCCTCGGGTGCAGCAAGAATATGGTCGACAGTGAAGTGCTGAGCGGCCAGTTGGCGGCCAACGAGATCGATGTGGTGCATGAGAATACAAAGCTGGATCACAATATCGTGGTGGTGAATACCTGCGGATTTATCGACAAGGCCAAGGAAGAAAGCATCAACACCATCCTGCAGCAGGTGGAACTGAAAAAGAAAGGCAAACTGGATAAGGTCTATGTGACCGGTTGCCTCAGTGAGCGGTACAGGAATAACCTGGAAACCGAGATACCCGAAGTGGATGCCTATTTTGGAACGATGGAGCTCCCGCTGATCCTCCAACAATTCGAAGCGGATTACAAAACGGAATTAGTAGGCGAACGATTGCTGGCCACCCCGCAGCATTATGCCTATATGAAGATCTCGGAAGGCTGCAACCGCACCTGTTCCTTCTGTGCCATACCGCTGATGCGGGGACAACACCTCAGCAAACCCATCGAAGAACTGGTGAAAGAAGCTGAAGGCCTGGTGAAAAAAGGAGTGAAGGAAGTGATGCTGATCGCGCAGGAACTGACCTATTACGGTCTCGATATCTATAAAAAAAGGATGTTGGGGGATTTGCTCCATCGCCTGGCTGATGTGAAAGGACTCGAATGGATCCGTTTGCATTATGCCTACCCTTCCAAATTCCCGCTGGAAGTGCTCGATGTAATGCGGGAACGGGAGAATATCTGTAATTATCTCGACATGCCCCTTCAACATGCGGCCAATAATATGCTTAGGGCGATGAAGCGCCAGATCACAAGAGAAGAAATGGAAGACCTGACAGCGGCTATCCGCGAAAAGGTACCCGGCATCTGCCTGCGGACTACGCTGATTGCCGGTTTTCCCGGGGAAACGGAAGAGGATGTTGAAGAATTGAAAGGTTTCCTGGAGCGGCAACGGTTTGACCGGGTGGGCATTTTTACCTACTCGCATGAAGAAGGCACTTCCGCGCATGATCTGGATGATGACGTACCAGCAGATATAAAGGAAAAAAGAGCACAGGAGATCATGGAAGTGCAGCAGGAGATATCCTATGCACTCAACCAGGAAAAACTGGGAAGAACCTTTAAGACCATCATTGATAAAAAAGAAGCGGGCCGCTACCTGGGCCGTACCGAGTTTGATTCAGTGGAAGTGGATAATGAGGTGGTGATCCATTCCGTGAATAAACTCCCTATCGGCGAATTTGTGAACGTGACAATCACGAAGGCTTATGATTACGATCTCGAAGGGGAGGTAACGGACTAATTTTCGCTGATTACTTTCTCGATATTCCTGTCCGGTATCAGCCACATTACAGCTACCGCAATGATCAATGCTCCTGATGCAGCCGTAGAAAAGTAGGCAACCGGAATGGCCAGGCTGTACAGGATACAGGAAAGCATCCCCTTCCTGGATTGCTTATGGAGCACTTCCTGCAATGTAGAATTGCCCGGGTTACATTTTTTGATCACCAGGAGCAGGATATAATACGAAATACCGCAGATGTCAGCCAGTAAGGCGTAGGTGGCCACTGTATTTTCTGCAAAATGATTTTCCCCCATCCAGGCCGTGGCAAAGGGTATAAGCGATAGCCAAAAGAGCAGGTGAAGGTTGGCCCAGAGCATGCCACCTCTTACATCCCGGATCGTATGTATCAGGTGATGATGATTACCCCAGTAAATACCAAGGTTGATAAAACTGACCGCGTAACTCAGGAAAACAGGCCACAATTTGGCCAGGGCATCCCAGTTTGTTTCATGCGGTACTTTTAATTCCAGTACCATGATGGTGAT
>CAZEZE010000333.1:0-3499 GCA_964516445.1 uncultured Chitinophaga sp.
ACTGTTCTGCAATCAATAATTTCCCAAAAGGTTAAGGACCATTGCGGATAAACGTCCTTTTTTAATTTTTTATATGGCGCTTATTTGGATCTTGTCAATTGGTTCCTGGTTCTTTTCAGCCTGATTCTCTTTGCTTTCGGAAGATTAACTTGCAGATTAATGCTTCGTCTTCAGCGCATATCAATGGTTCAGTTCAAGAATTACAGCAAACGTACTTTCGAATTTCCGTTCCGGATCACGGCCATTTGCGGAATCAACGGGGCCGGGAAAACTAACCTGCTGGACGCTATCCATTACCTCTGTTTTACAAGGAGCTATTTTACCCGGCTGGATGCGGGAAATGTGAAACACGGCGAAACCGGCTTCCGGATCGAAGGTGATCTTCAATTACAGGACAGGACCGAAAAAGCTGTTTGTATCCTTCGTGAAACCGGGCGCAAGGAATTTTCAGTGAACGAAGCGCCTTATGATAAATTTTCCCTGCATATCGGTCGTTATCCCTGTGTGGTTATCGCGCCGGATGATGCCGGACTGATCACCGGGGGGAGCGAGGAAAGAAGAAGGTACCTGGATGCTTTGCTTTCACAACTGGACGCCGAATACCTGAAACACCTCATTACTTATACCAAACTGCTTCAGCAACGGAATTCATTATTGAAATCATTCGCGGATTCCGGGACAAGGAATGAAAGCCTGCTGGGAGTACTGGATGAACAGATGGCAGCACCGGCGGATTATATTTTCAGAAAACGACATGGATTTTCAATCTCCTTTTTGGCACTGGTGAAACAGTTGTATTCTGAAATTGCCGGGAAACAGGAAGAGATCGGCATGGGCTATACGTCCGAGTTAATGAACGCGACCACCGCAGAGCTTTTCAAAGCGAACCGTCAAAAGGACCAGTATGCGCAGCGAACCTGTTCCGGTATTCACCGGGATGATATTGAAATACAACTGGACAGGCAGCCTTTTAAAAATATCGCTTCACAGGGCCAGCGGAAAAGCCTTCTCTTCGCACTCAAACTGGCGGAACTGGAGACCTTGAAAGTAGAAAAGGGCTTTGCCCCCCTCCTGTTGCTGGATGATGTATTTGAAAAACTGGATGAAGAACGTATCAGTAACCTTCTTCGTAAAGTTTGCCTGGAAAACGAGGGACAGGTATTCATAACGGATACGAATGAAGAAAGGGTTCGGGTGCATTTGGAGGAGTTGAAAGTAATGTTTCAGGTTATTTCATTGTAAGAATTTAAGGTTTAAAGTTTAAAGTTCTTTCAGCTCGGAGTTTCCGTATACATACGGGAACTCCGGATTATCACGATAACCTTAAACCTTAAACCTTTAACTTTGAAAAATGGGCCAGTACTCCATCTCCGAAGCCATGCAGGAATTCTTAAAGGGCAGCCGTATCAAAGGCGGGATCCAGGCATTGCAGATCGAAGATGTATGGGAAGAGATCATGGGAAAGACCGTGGCCCTGTATACCGACAAACTCCAGATCATCGGCGACAAACTCATCATCACCACGCATGTCGCCCCCCTCAAAAATGAACTGAAATACCAGAAAGAGAAGATCCGGCAAAGGGTAAATGAGGCGCTGAAGCAAAAGGTGATCAATGAAGTGGTTGTGCAGTAGTTCAGAGTTCGGAGTTCGGAGTTCGGAGTCGGTATCCGCTATTGTAAGAGTCCTTCTTATAGTGGGATTTTGAAAGTTTTTTTTTCACTATCGTTTTATGTAACCGGAATATCTTTAATTCCGGTTACCATTTCTATGCTTCAGGAAGAATTTTTCAAACAACTCATAAGAGATAATGGAAAGCAGGATGGTCAGCAAAGTGGCAGCGAGCATCCACATAACATTCAGGTAAACAGGGAAATCCTCTATGGGCCCGATCAATCGCAATACCACGACAATGGCAATGGAGTGAAGCATGTAAATCCCGTAAGAAATCTTTCCAAAGTAAACTATGAACGGGACATTCAGCAGGCGGAACCTGATCCCTGAGGCATTAATAGAAAAAAGAAAAAGGGCAAAGAGTACGGCATAGAACTGCTGGGTAAACAGGGAGAATGTGGTCCCTGTTATTACAAGACTGAAAACGAATGTGATAAGAATCCACGATGCAATGCGGGTTGCGAGCAGCTTCATCAGCGGCGGGTACTTTGCGTTTCCTTCAAGCAGGTACCAGGCTGCAAGCCCGCCAAGCGCGAAACTGTAGATCCGGTACTTGTCAAGAAAAACAGACAGGATACTTCTGCTCGTTCCCGGCAGATACGGGTTCAGTATTCCTGAATGAATGGCAAGTGATGCACCCATAAAGATCAGCACAAGGGCAACAAGAAATTTTGGTACATGCCGGGTCGGCGTAAAATACAGTCCGATGGGAAAAAATAAATAAAAAAATTCTTCCACACCCAGGGTCCATGTTTGCCCGAGGTAAAGCTGTGAGCCAAACCTGTACTCGGTATAATTCGGCAGGAAAAAGATATAACCCGGCAACCGCGCGGCCGCGTGCGTGTTATCAGCAAAAGCTGTATGGACCGGTAATTCCTGGAAGAAAGAAAGCTGCCGGAGAACAAAAAATGTAAACAAGACAAGAAAATAATAGAGTGGCCAGATACGGGCGATCCTTCGTTTATAAAATTTTAGCAGACTGATACTCCCTTCCCGGTTGTTCTTTTTTTCCCTGATCAGCAGGTAACTGATCAGGAACCCGCTCAGTTCAAAAAAGAAAGTAACGCTGATCTGCCCGGCATTTGAATAGAACTTTCCGTCATAGCTGGTAAGGCCGAAATACGATTTAAAGACTTCAAAATGACAGATGATCACGATCCAGGCGGAGATGAATCGAAGGCCGTCCAGGTTGCTGATTCTTTTTTGCATTAGTTACTTCCCGGTTAAGATCTTAATCTTTTCAGCTAATCCTCACCCTCGGATCCACCACTCCGTATAGTATATCCGCCAGAATATTGATAAGGATAAAGAAAGTGGCCGACACCAGCACCGCTCCCATCACCACCGGGTAGTCAAGCTTTTCCAGTGCATCCACTGTTACTTTTCCGATTCCCTGCCATCCGAAAATATATTCCACGAAAAAGGCGCCCGCCAGTAATTCGGCAAACCAGCCGGTGATGGCGGTGATGACGGGGTTCAGCGCATTTTTCAATCCATGTTTCCAGATAACCGTTCGCTTGCTTAATCCTTTCGCGTAGGCGGTTCGGATATAATCCTGGTCGAGTACATCCAGCATGGCGCTTCGGGTGAGCTGGGTAATGATGGCAAGGGGTCTGATACCTAGAGTTATCGCGGGCAGTACCAGGTTCTGCAGTGTAAGTTTCCGGTGACCTTCGTCATCGATCGCGAACCAGTTGCCGGCTATATGCAGACCTGTCCAGTCGCTTAGTACAAACCCGAAAACGTAGACGATGATGATGCCCATGAAGAAAGAAGGAGCCGATATACCTACGATACTTGAAAAAATAGCCGTAGTATCCAGCCAGG
>CAZEZE010000334.1:0-3498 GCA_964516445.1 uncultured Chitinophaga sp.
AAAAGAATACCCGGGTGATGAAAAGCGAGTACGGGGAGTTAAAAGTAAAGGTCTGGGATACGGATAAAAACCTTGCCCCGCAACTTGCCAATGCCGTGCTGGACCAGTTGCAGACCATACATAGCCGGTTGCAAAACAACAGCAATGAAGTGATCCTGGAAGGTCTTTTAAAAAGAAAAGAAAAGCTTGTACTGCAAATCGACAGCGCCAATATTTCTCCGGAAAAAAGAACCGGCTTTAAAGAACAACTGGCACAATATGAAAAATATATCAGCGAATACCAGTTGATGATCGATACAAAACCCCCGGCGCTGATCGTGATTGAAAAAGCAAAGGCTGCCGAAAGTCACGACCGTCCCCGGAGAATGCAATTCATAATTGCCGCCGCTTTCCTCGCTTTCCTTTTTTCCCTGCTTGTAGCAGTTGTACTGGACAGAAAAAAACAAACCGGCATTGACCGCTGACAGCCAAATAAAAAACACCTGGTTTGGCCTTTTCTCCGCATTCTTTATACTGGCCGTGACAGCTGCTGTTTATAAAGGTGAATGGTTCCTTGCTGCCATCCCCTTTGCCGCTTTGTTCCTGCTTGCGGGCTGGCAAAAGAGCGAACATATCTTTTTTCTCCTGCTGTTCACCCTGCCTTTCTCTTTTGAATACCAGTTCACCGCTCAGCTCGGAACGGATCTGCCGGACGAAGTGCTGATGCTATTCGTCTCCTTTCTTTTCATGGCTGCATGGCTTCATTCCCCGAAATTGTTACCGCTGCAAACGATACGGCATCCCCTGATCATTGGGTTATTTCTTACTCTCGCCTGGGTGATGCTGTCGGTCATGTTTTCCGGGGACCGGACCCTTTCTCTTAAATACCTACTCGCCAAATGCTGGTACGCAGGCGCTTTCGTGATGGCCCCGATGATCGTATTCAGGGAAAAAAGAAACCTGCTGATCGCAGTAAAACTGCTGGCCTCCTCCTTGCTATTGGTAACGCTTATCATACTTTACCGTCACTACCAGACCGGTTTCCGTTTTTCCACGATCAATGATGCCGCGTATCCCTTTTTCAGGAACCATGTGAATTATTCCGCCATGCTGGTCTGCCTGTTGCCGGTCTTCTTTGCCTTCTTTGCTAATACAAAAAACAGGAAAACAAAATACCGCATCGCCGCCGTCATACTAATACTCTTTATCGCCCTTTTCTTTTCCTATGCCCGGGGTGCCTGGCTGGCATTGCTGGTTGGCGCCCTTGCATGGTGGCTCATCAAAAGGAAATGGCTCTTCGCGTTCTTCCTTGCAGCAATGATCAGCACGTTCGCAGTAATAAGCTGGCTTCGGGCGGACGACCGCTACCTGAATTATGCGCATGATTATAAAACCACCATTTTTCATAAAAATTTCAGCGAACACCTGGTGGCCACGTATACATTGAAAGATGTTTCAACCGCCGAACGTTTTTACCGCTGGATCGCCGGTGTGAGGATGATCAAAGACAACTGGCTTACGGGTTATGGACCCAACACTTTCTATGATAATTACAGGGGATATACTATACCGGCCTACAAAACCTGGGTCAGCGATAACAAGGACCGGTCAACGGTTCATAATTATTATTTGCTCACGGCGATCGAACAGGGTGTTCCCGGGCTGGCGATCCTGCTCCTCCTGCTGGGCATGATGCTGTATTATTCTCAGTACCTCTATCACCGGGTTAAGGACGGGGTTTACAGAATGGTTGCCCATTGTACAGGCGTGATTCTTTCCATGATCCTTCTGCTGAATTTTCTCAGTGATCTGATGGAGACCGATAAGATCGGAAGTCTTTTCTTTTTGTGCCTGGCCGTCCTGGTAACCGTTGATATCAATTCAAAAAAGGAACTAGATCCTTCCCCTGACATTCAGCGCATCCCGTAACCCGTTTCCAAACAGGTTAAAAGCAAGTACCAGGAGCATGATGGCAAATCCCGGCGCGAGTGCCAGCATCGGGTTCTGTGTTATGATGAAATTGTAGTTTTCCTTGATCATCAATCCCCAGCTTGGTTGCGGCGGCTGTACGCCCACCCCCAGGAAACTTAACCCGGCCTCAATGACGATAGCGGACGCAAAGTTTGAGGCGGCGATCACCATGACAGGTCCCATGATATTGGGCCAGATATGTTTGACAATGGTCCTGAACCCGGAGTAACCCAGCGCCTTAGTGGCTTCAATATATTCCAGTTCCCTGATGGCCAGCACCTGGCCCCTTACCAGCCTTGCCACATTCACCCACATTGTGAGTCCAACTGCAACGAATACCTGCCAGAAACCCTTGCCCAGCGCCAGTGTAATAGCAAACACCAGCAAAAGCGTGGGTATGCTCCAGATCACATTGATGAACCACATGATGATATTATCCGTTTTTCCCCTGTAATAACCGGCAAGGGAGCCCAACAGCAGTCCAATGCTCAGGGAGATGATAACGGTGATCAATCCTACGCTAAGACTTACCCTTGTGCCCACAATGATCCGGCTGAATATATCACGACCGTATTTATCCGTCCCCAAAAAGAATTTCCTGGTGACCACCGGTTTGCCTGCCATTTGCGAAACAGGGTAAGCGATACGTTCACTGACCCCTTCATCAATATATTTTTGCGTGACGATGCTGTCGCCTTTTTTCTCATAGCTCACAATCGGAACATAATAAAAGGCATCTTCTTTCCCGGAGATCAGCTGACGGGCCCAACCTGTTGCACCCACCTCCTTTTCTTTTTTCACCTTCAGGAATTTTTGGGTATACCCCGGTTTATTCCCGCCTATTTCAAGAATGATCCGGTTGGCAAAGGGGGAGGGATCGGGTGCGATGAAATAAGCAAAGACGGCAACGAGCAAGGCAATAGCGATCACCGCAAGTCCAAACAGCGCCCCCCTGTTCTTTTTCAGCCTTTTCCAGGCCGCGCTGCTGAAGGATGTTTCGATTGCCATTGATGAGTGGGTGATACTTTACAAATATATTGGTATTGAAGCAACCGGGATTGTGACGTTCAGAGATAAGCCCTTTAGTTATTTCTCGCAGCGCTCAAAACGTATCGCAGCGTTCGCCGCGAGAACAAATCACGCAGTGATACACAGAGATTCTCCGTGTATCTCCGTGCCGCTGTGTCTCCGTGGCAAATATTGAAACACAAAGACACCAAGACACAGAGACACGGAGAATTCAATTTCTCTGCGCCCTCAGCACTCTTTGCGTGAAAAGTTATAGGAGTTAAAACCTCATGACACTTTCCTCCCCTTCCATTCATACTTTCCTGCCTGCCCGAATAGCCCGGAAATAACCGTATAGATCATATGAAGCGGCTGGAAGAAAAAGAACCATTTTACCGTTGAGGTAGCCTTGAAGAAACGGGCGGCCGACAGGAACAGCGGAAGCTCAGCAATAGTTTTTGCTCCCCAAAGGATCATAAACCATTTCCAGTAGCAGGAGCACCAAAATCCAGCGATCAGAAGCGATAAAAAAGAAAGATT
>CAZEZE010000335.1:0-3489 GCA_964516445.1 uncultured Chitinophaga sp.
CAACCATATACTCTGCGTTCTCAGCGCTGTCTGCGTGAGATTCAAAATGTGTCTACAGAGAACTATTTAATAGCTCGCAAAACGGGGACAACGCGTACCTGCAAGACTCCTTCCGCCCCGGAACATATCACGGGCCTTTGAGAGTTTGATCTCCACAGTCAATCCTGTATAATAGTACCAGTCCATTTCCGAGGGCGTGCCTCTTTGTTCGCCGTGAGCCGGGTAAAGCGGGTTTCCGCCTGGTATTTCATCACCGCGATATGCCAGGGCCACTGCCTGGGGACCCCTGGCCTGTAAGAGCACATCCCTGTCAACATAATTCGAGCTCAGGTCATCCAAATAATCCGTAAAGGTTTTACGCTGGCTCATCTCCAGCCCGATGTTAATCCTGTCTGACACGGCGAATTTCAGACCACCGCCGAACGCAAAAGCGATTTGCACCAGGTTGTAAGGTTGTTGATTAGGGTATTGCGACAATCCCTGGCCTTCGGTGCTCAGGGGTTTGAGAAAGGTCTTTACACCATTGTTATCAGTTGTCCATGGATTGAAATGAAAAACTGCAAGCCCGCCGTATAAATAAGGGGTGAAACGGTTCGTTTCCAAATCCAGTACCGATATTTCAAGTGCAGCATGTGCTTCCGTAATAGCAGTGGTGAAATCAAGATTACGCGGTTTCAGGTAATCCCTGTTCCACCTGTCGGCGGCTTCTATCTTTCCTTTGGTGGCTCCTGCCCTTAGGGCAAACCATCGCCCCAGTGGTTTTCGTACTATTATTCCCCCCGTAAAGCCGGAATGTTGGAAAGTAAAACTGTTGGGGTTCATGTCGCCCTGGTAATTCATGGCACCGGTAAAAAAGGAAACGGTTGTGCTGTTATCAGGTCCCTGGGCTTTACTGGCCAGGCTTATTAGCAATAGGCTGAATGCATATACAGGATATGGGTACTTCATAGGATCGGATCTGTTCCCCGGGGGAGCAGTATGAATGAAACGAAAAAACGGGAAAAATCGTATACGCCGGTACCGGTTTTTGTGCCCGGGTATAAAATATTTATACCGGTATTACAGGATGATTGAAACTTCTACGAGCTATTGAAAGGCAGCCTGCAAAAATTTCCGGATCATGTGCTGTGAACCGTTCCCGAAAACGCAATGCCAAGACCCGGGGCGTCGGAATACATGATCTTTCCGAAATCATAACCAATACCGGTTGCCACATCTTCTGCCAGCAGTAAGGGTCCATCCATATCCACATGATCGATGAAGGGAAGCAGGTGGGCGATGGCGGCCGATCCGACAGTTGAGTCATTCATACAGCCAATCATGACTTTCATGTTCAGTTGTTTCGCCTTTTCGATCATTCTCCTGGCCGGTGTGATCCCGCTGCATTTGGTGAGCTTGATATTGATGCCATGGAAATGTTCGTGACATCTCTCCACGTCCTGTTCAAGTACACATGATTCATCGGCATATAATGGAAGCGGTGATTCTTTAAAAAGGAGTTTCATTCCTTCCCAATCATCTTTAGCCAGCGGTTGTTCGACCAGTTCCACTCCCAGTTTTTCAAGTTGCGGGATCCGTTTCAGCGCGGTGTCTGCATCCCAGGCGGCATTGGCATCCACCCGTAAAATTGCATCCGTGTTATCCCTCAATGCCCTGACAATGGCGATATCATCGGCGGTTCCCACTTTGATCTTGTAAATGGGCCAGGGTTTTTCTTTCATCTTGGCCACCATCTTATCGATGGTATCGATACCGATGGTGTAATCACAGACCGGGTTCCGGGAAATATCGCCGTTCCAGAGCTCGTACAGTTTTTTCCCTTTCATCTTTCCATAAATATCCCAGGCGGCAATGTCCAGGGCGCAGACCAGGAAATTATTCTGCGGGAAGAGATGATGGAGATAATGCCAGTACCGCTCCGGTTCGGTGAAAGCGAATTTTTCCACGAACTGCTTTTTGGATTCCAGGTCTGCGATCATTTTTTCTACCGGTATATTATAATAGGCAATCGCCGGCGCTTCCCCGTAACCTTTGATGCCAAAATGTTCCAGTTCAACGATGAGGGTGGGCTGATGTGTCTTTGTTCCTTTGGAGATCGTAAAAGGATGCCGGAATTTCATGTTAAAAGGCCAGTAAGAGACTTTCAAGTTGTAAAATTTACCTGCTGTTATAAAGTGTAAAATTAAAGTATGTACCTGAATAATACTTTAAGCAAACAACATGTACCTGAAATAGTATGTTTTTGCGACAGAAATCTGAGGACAGAAATCTGAGGACTGAAGACTGCCCAACTGCAAGACTGCCCGACTGCTAGACTGGCAGACTGCCTCACCTTCCGCTGTTTTCTACATAACCCTTCAGTTCTTCGTTGAACTCTTTTTCTTTTAAAAGATCTTCGAGACTGATATGCATCCGGTACTGCCAGTAATGTTTCGGATTGGCCGGGTTGTTGATACGTTCGTCATGCGGGTTCTCACGGCGGAGTGTTTCGCTCATTCCCAGGATATCCTGTAACTGGAAGATGCTCCACATGGCGGGTGAATACAAATGCTGTAATACGATGGCCCGGTTGATCCAGGATTCGCAATAAACAGGGGCCTCCCCCTACTGGCCGAGCACATTGTTATAAAAATGTTCAGTCCGCTCCCGGTTCTCTTCCCACCATCCCCGAATCGTACTCATATCATGCGTGGAGGGAGTAATGACGGACATATAGGGCGCATCATTGGGATGAAAGAATTCTTTCTTCGGGTCCTTGGGCATTCTTTGTATCTCCAGGCTAAGGATACCGAGCTGTTGCATCAGGTCAGGTACACAATGCGGCACCATTCCCAGGTCCTCGCCGCAAACCAGCATATTTGTCGCAGCTTTTAGTTGCGGAAGTTTCTGCATGGCTTCCCGGAACCAGAAATCATCCTGCCTCCGGTAAAAGTAATTTACGTAAAGCGCCTTCAGTTTTTCCTGCACATGAGGGATCAGGTGACGGAAGGAAGATGTCTTTTCCATGGAGATACGGAAATGGAAACCGGTAGCGGTCGGGTCCTGACCCTGAGTATCCGCCTCTTCAAAAAGGATCACATTGGAGATAAGGTCAAACAAACCCAGTTTGAGCTTCTCATTTTCCTGGGTTTGTTCCAGGCCGGCGAAATGCAACTCAACCTGTTGCTGTGACTCAAATTCCGGCTGTAGGTCGTAACCCCCGAATTCGTTGGCCACAAGGAATTTTTCTTTCACTTCCGCTGCACGGTTGCCAAAGCTTTCCTCCAGCACCTCATCGGTGATGAAAGGCCGGCAATACCGCTGGTAATCGAACCAGATACCGTTCTCGCCAAACTCATTGATGTGTACGGGGAGGCAGGGAACAAATCGTCCCATGATCCCCTGCACCGCGTTGGCAGGGATACTCCAGATACGGAAGAAGCCGAGTATATGGTCGATGCGGAACGCGTCAAAGTAATTGCTCATCTGCTCAAAACGTTTCTTCCACCA
>CAZEZE010000336.1:0-3486 GCA_964516445.1 uncultured Chitinophaga sp.
AACTCCCGACTCCCGACTCCCGACTCCCGACTCCCGACTCCCGACTCCCGACTCCTGACTCCTGACTCCCGACTCCCAACTCCCGACTCAATATCCCTCCGCCGCATCATCCCCCCGGTTATCCGCGACTGCCTCGAATTTTCCGTTTGGAAGTACCCTAATGATCTCAGTACGCCCAATGCCACTTCTTTCTTTGGAAAAGGAATACCCCATTTTTTGAAGTGTTTCTTTTACAGCCGCAGGAAATCCTTTTTCAATCATGATCTCATCCGGCAGCCACTGGTGGTGGAACTTTGGTTTATAGACGGCATCTTCGGTACTCATATTAAATTCAATGATATTGACCAGTGTCTGGAAGATCTGTGTGGGAATGGTCGTTCCACCGGGTGTGCCCACAACGATAAAAGGCTTATCATCCTTCAACACGATCGTGGGGGTCATTGAACTCAGCATCCGTTTGCCCGGCTGGATGGCATTGGCATCGCCTCCCAGTGCCCCGTACATATTGGGTACACCGGGTTTGATGCTGAAATCATCCATCTCGTCATTCAGGAAAAAACCGGCGCCGCCGATTACCGTGCGGCTCCCATATGAATTATTCAGCGTAGTGGTGATGGAAACCGCATTGCCTTCCTTGTCGATCACACTGTAATGTGTTGTTTCTTCACTTTCCGTACGGAGCAGGGTGCCCGGTTTGACCTCGCTGCTGGGAGTGGCTTTATCAGGGTTGTAGCTTTTCATTCTTTCCTGCAGGTACACATCGTTGCTGAGCATCGAAACCGGCACTTTATAAAAATCCGCGTCGCCCATATATTCCGCCCTGTCCGCAAAAGCCCGACGTTCCGCTTCCGTCATCAGTTGCACTGCCTGCACCGATTGAAAACCCATGGCGCCGATATTTTTATTTTCGATCATCTTCATCATCTGGTTCACCAGCAGACCACCACTGCTCGGCATCGGCATTCCCGCGATCTGGAAACCCTTGTATGTAAAAACATGGGGCGCCCGGAATTTGGCGGTATAATTTTTCAGGTCCTCATAACTAATGATGCCACCGCCTCTTTTCATTTCCTCCACAATGAGACGGGCCGTTTCTCCTTCGTAAAAACCGGCAGCCCCTTTTTGCTGTATCCTTTTCAACGTGTTGGCAAGGTCGTTCTGTACCAGTGTATCGCCAGCTTTCCAGTTTTGTTTAACAAAGACCGGAACAAGGGTATTAAGTTTTTTCAGATCTTCCTGGAGAGCATTGAGCGACATGGCTTCTCTTGCACTTATGGTGAATCCTTTTTCTGCAAGTTCAATTGCCGGTTGGATCAGCATTTTAAAAGGCAGTTTCGCATATTTGTGCGCAGCGAAAAGACCCGCTACACTTCCGGGCACCCCTCCGGATAAATGACCGTCCTGGCTTTTATCCGTGCGCGCCGTTCCATCGGCATCAACGTACATGTCGCGGTGTGCCGTTCCGGGAGCCATTTCCCGAAAATCAAGTGCAACCAGTTCGCCGGAGGAAAGCCTTGCTACCATAAATCCACCCCCGCCAAGGTTGCCGGCGTTGGGGTATACCACGGCCAGGGCCAGGTGGGTGGCGATCGCCGCATCGATAGCATTACCGCCCTGTTGCAGAATGCTCACACCCACTTTGCTGGCCAGGGGATGGGCGCTTACCACGGCCCCATTGGCGGCAATAAGTTTTTTTGTGGTATTGTGATGATAGGGGTCGATGGCGGCTCCGGTGCCGGTCGTCTTTTGCTGGGGGTTACAACTGTAAAGAACAAAAACGCAAAGCCCGAAGACTAAAAAACGCATGTTTTTCTGTATCATAATGCAGGGTGGTAAGTCCTATAAAACTACATAAATATGCGCATTTGACCCCTCCAAAAAAGACCGCTGATTCAGGTACCGTTTGCTAACTTGCCGGATAAAAACCAGCAATATGAACCGCAGGGCTCTGACGCTTTTCTGTTTACTATCGGTCGCTGTAACTGTATCGGCACAGTTGCGATCGCCGGAAGAATTCCTGGGTTACAGGATCGGTACCCGTTATACACCACACTGGAAGATCGTAAACTATTTCAACCATGTGGCAGCACAGGCGGCATCATCCGTAAAACTGGAACAATACGGGGAGACCAGCGAAGGCCGCCCCCTCTTGCTGGCCGTCGTTTCTTCAGCGGAAAATATCCGGAACATTGAGTCCATCCGGCTGAACAACCTGCGGCTGGCCAACCTGGCAAACGATAAAATGGCGCCGCAAGAAGAGAATGCGCCCGCGATCGTATGGCTGAGTTATAATGTACATGGCAACGAACCCTCATCTTCTGAAGCGGCCCTGCTGACACTCTACGCACTGGCCGGCCAGCAGGATGCAAAAGCAAAAGAATGGCTGAAGAATACCGTGGTGATCATCGATCCCTGCCTGAACCCGGATGGCCGTGACCGTTATGTGAACTGGTTCAACGGGGCCGTGGGTGAACAGTATAATACCGATCCGCTGGCCCGTGAGCACCGTGAGCCCTGGCCAGCCGGCAGGACCAATCATTACAATTTTGACCTGAACCGAGACTGGGTCTGGCAAACACAGGCTGAAAGCCGCCATCGGATAAAGCAATACCTGCAATGGATGCCGCAGGTGCATGTGGATTACCATGAACAGGGCATTAACGAACCCTATTACTTCGCGCCGGCGGCGGAACCCCTGCATGAGGTGATCACGCCATGGCAACGGGAATTCGAGGCCGCGATCGGGAAAAACAATGCCCGTTATTTTGATGCCAACGGCTGGTTGTATTTCACCCGGGTGCGCTTCGACCTTTTTTATCCTTCCTATGGGGATACCTATCCCATGTTCAGCGGCGCTATCGGCATGACTTACGAACAGGGGGGTATCGGGGGCGGACTGGGGGTGCTGACGGAAGAAGGGGATACACTCACATTGGAGGAAAGGGCCCTTCATCATTTTACAACTTCCATGAGCACAGTGGAAGCCTCGTCCCTGCAAGCGGGGAAACTGGTAAAAGAATTCCGGAAATATTTCAACAATGCGGTGAGCGGCGGAGTGGGTGAGTATAAATCCTATGTGATCAAATATGAGGAAAGGGATGCCCAGCGGATCGACAAACTACTGGACCTTCTCGATAAGAACGGGATCCGTTACCAAACCGGCAGCGGAACCGGAAGAGGTTATAATTACGATACAGGTAAAGAGGAAACATTTACTGTAAGCAGTATTGATATTGTGATCAGCGCCTACCAGCCCCGTTCCTCGATGGTAAAAGTATTGTTTGAACCCCGTTCCAGGCTTTCCGACTCGGTCACCTATGATATTACAGCCTGGGCCCTGCCCTATGTATACGGACTGCAGGCCTATGCAACAAGAGAAAAGATCAGCACCGGTACTGAGCCCGTAAGAACGAAAGTGGTCAATGCCGAAACCAGTTATGGTTATGTGATGCCATGGGCCGGTGTGAGGACGGTGAAAGCCACAGG
>CAZEZE010000337.1:0-3483 GCA_964516445.1 uncultured Chitinophaga sp.
GTCTCCAGTTCGCCGCTGAAACTCATTTTATTTTTCACGCCGGCGCTCCTCAGCCCTTCATCCGAAACTTTGAAAGAGGGTTTTACGGTCTTCATGCTGAAGCGGAAGTCGGAGAATCTGGAAGGAACTTTGGCCACTTTGCCCAGTTTGAAGCTTACCTCGTACATCAGGTCGGGAGCCAGCCAGCTGTCGGGTTTGAACTCGATGGTCCTTGCATCCAGCCAGAAAGCCTTTCCTTTCACCGACGGAGAAAAACTGAAAAGTCCTTCTTTCACTTCTTCACCTACGGCATGGGTGGTGCTGGCATCGGCAGACAGTTTGATCCGGATGGCAGATGTTTTGGAGATGGTGCCGGTGGTATAGGCGTCGATATAACTGCTGAATGCGGGGTCTACTTCTATCCATTTGTCTTTTTTGCCGCAGGAAGACAGGTAAAGACCAACGGTTAAGAAAATGAAAGCCCGCCAAAAAGTTACTCCGGACCTTTTGTTCCGGGGTTCACGGTCGTGTTCCATAAATTTGAAATTGTTTGTTGAAGTTGGTTCCCGGTAGCTACCGGGGCTGATGGAATCACCAATATCGGCATTTTTATTTGCTGTGTAAATGTTGAAAGAAAATTTGATATCCACAATAGGGGTGGAAAACAGGTCTAGTTAAAAGATTTGTAAATCAAAAAACTGCCCGGATGGGGATGGCAGTACCCGCATTGTTTGCAAATAACTAATAAGGCCGGCCCGGCCTGAATCGTATTTTTTCTACTAATGGTTGGGCAGTTTTCAGAGGAGAAGGGATCTTATTAAATGGCAATAAGGTTGGGTATTATCGGACTATTTATTGCAAAACTGCGAAAACCTGATCCGGGAATGGTGGTTAAAACAACCTGATATTTGGGATTTTTCCCGGGAAATAAGATCAGTTCAGCCGGGTGACCTCAACCTTATACGGACTACTGGTCATGGAAGAGGATATTTCCTGGGTATAGGAGCCGGCAGATGTTTCGAGGATCCTGACCCGTATTTCCAGGTTAGCGGGGAAGTCGATCTTGTTCTCATTCCGCAGCACTTTATCCAGCCGCAGGGTATAGGAACAGTTGTCCTGCCAGCTGATGCGGAACCTGACCACGGCTTTAAGCGATTCGCTTGTTTCGGTCTGGTACGATCCCTTTCTTTCGGCGATGGTGATCACCCCGGCCTGGGTATCGGCAATGCGGAACCTGCCCTCCCTGAAACGGGAACAATCCGGCGGCTGGCTGAACGCATATGCACCGGTAAACAGGAATAAGAATGATATGGTAATGAACCTGCCCAATTTTTAATTCTTAATTTTTAATTCTTAATTCTTCACTGATCACCTGGTTCTTCAGCAGGTCCTCAAATTCCTCCCTTCTCCTGATCAGGACGGGTTTACCAGCCTCCACCAGCACTTCAGCGGGCTTTAATCTTGAATTGAAGTTGCTGCTCATCTCGAATCCATAGGCGCCGGCATTATAGAATACCATGTAATCACCTTCACGTACTTCGTTTATCTTCCTGTCCCACGCAAAAGTGTCGGTCTCACATATATTTCCCACCACGGTATAGATACGTTCGGGGCCGTTGGGGTTGCTGATGTTCTCAATGTGGTGATAGGCTTCATACATCATTGGCCGTATGAGGTGGTTGAAGCCACTGTTCACCCCGGCAAAAACGGTGGCGGGGGTTTGCTTGACCACGTTGGCCTTGACCACGAAATAACCTGCCTGGCTTACGAGGTATTTACCCGGTTCAAACCATACCTCAAGTTTTTTTCCGCTGTCTTTTTCAAATTGTTTGAACACCTGTGCCACTTTGCTGCCCAGCAGGTCAACTTCCGTTTCAGGGTCACCGGGCTGATAGGGTACTTTGAACCCGCTGCCGAGGTCGATGTATTTCAGGTTGGGGAAATGATTCACCGTTTCCAGCATCACTTCAAGTCCGAGAACAAACACATTGATGTCCTTGATCTCGCTGCCGGTGTGCATGTGTATGCCTTCAACATTCAGCTTTGTGGTCTTCACCACCCTTTCGATATGGCGTATCTGGTGAATAGAGATCCCGAACTTACTGTCGACATGCCCCGTGGATATCTTAAAATTACCGCCCGCCATGATATGCGGGTTCAACCGGATACAAACGGGATAGCTGCTGCCGAACCTGTTGCCGAACTGTTCCAGGATGGAGATATTGTCGATGTTGATGTTGACGCCCAGCTCTTTGACGGCCAGTATCTCATCAAAGTCGACACAGTTGGGTGTATACAGGATATCTTTCTTCCCGAATCCGGCCATCAGCCCAAGCCTTACTTCATTGATGCTCACACAATCAAGCGAAGCGCCCAGTGAATGGATGTACTTCAGCACATTCACATTGGTGAGGGATTTGCAGGCAAAGAAAAAACGGGCATTGCAGTTTGAAAAGGCCTTCTTCAGTTTTCCGTATTGCTCTGCTATGCGCTCGGCATGGTAAATATATACGGGGGTACCGAATTCATCGGCGATGGAAATGAGTTGCTGGCGGTTTAGTATCTCTGGCATAGGCAAAACTAAGTGAAAAGTAAAAAGTCAGAACCAAAAGCCGGCACGGAAAGGTTTTGGGTTTTGTCTTTCAGGTTTTTATTTTTCAGATCACTACTTCCTGTATCCGGGTGGGCTCCAGGTTGGCATTACGTATAGCGATCCCCCTCACGGCATTGGCAGCAAATTCCATGAATGCTTTTTGTGTGATGGCATCATCTGCAACCATAGCGGGTACACCCGCATCGCCACCTTCGCGGATGCCTTCCACAAGGGGTATCTGCCCCAGCAGGGGGATGTCGAATTCTTCGGCCAGGTTCTTTCCGCCATCCCTTCCGAAGAGGTAATATTTTTTACCGGGCAGCTCTGCCGGGGTAAAATAGCTCATGTTCTCCACCAGCCCGATCACGGGCACTTTTAATTGCGCCTGTCCGAACATGGCGATCCCCTTTTTAGCGTCTGCCAGTGCCACGGTCTGCGGGGTAGTGACCACAATGACCCCGGTTACCGGAACGGTCTGTACAATGGTGAGGTGAATATCGCCGGTGCCCGGAGGCATGTCGATGACCAGGTAATCCAGTTCGCCCCAGTCCACATCGCTTACGAATTGCCTGATGGCGCTGCTAACCATGGGCCCGCGCCAGACCACGGCCTGCTTTTCATCGATCAGCAGACCAATGCTCATCATTTTGATACCGAATTTTTCTACCGGCACGATGAGGCCTTTGGCGCCATCGTCTTTCATCAGCGGCCTTTCGCCCCTTACGCCGAACATGATGTGCTGGCTGGGTCCGTAGATATCGGCATCCATCAACCCCACTTTTGCGCCTCCCTGTGCAAGGGCCAGGGCAAGATTGGCGGATACAGTGCTTTTACCAACGCCGCCCTTACCGCTTACCACGGCAATGATATTCTTCACGTCTTTCAGAATGGTCTTTCCATCCTTACGGTTA
>CAZEZE010000338.1:0-3472 GCA_964516445.1 uncultured Chitinophaga sp.
CCGATTCGCTGCATACCATCGATGAAAAAACAAAAACGATCCTCAAACATACCGGCGATACCTGCCCCGTCCGGCAAAGCATTCACCCGGATATTGAGGTGAAGATTGATTGGGGAGGGTGGAGTTAGTTCGGAGTTAGGAGTTAGGAGTTAGGAGTTTGAAGTCGACGTCTGTATTTATTGATCTCACTTATGAACTGTATCGGTGTACAGGGTTTTTTCTATTGAGTGTGTCTGGATTTTTTGGTAGCGAGTACAGTACTTTAATCGACCCGACTCTGAACTCAGATCTATGAACTATATTTCAAAATAGCGTTTCCTGCCCCGCATTCCAGGCATCGCTTTTTACAGCAATATTCATTCTTTAATTCTATCAGGGCCTGGCTGTCAAAAGCATTTTTGATCCCGATCCTCAATTCCATAAATCCCCTGGTGTTAGTGTTGTTTTCGGCTGGTGTATTTTCCAGCCATTGGAGGGCCGTTTCCTTATACTGTTGTTCCTGGTGATAACTGCCGTAAGCAAACAATACCGGGCAAACGGTATTGATAATAATTGTATCGGTCATGGATTCACCCAGGGTTTTCTTTTTAAAGACAGAGGTCTCTCCAAAGCGGTAATGATAGTGCCAGTAATCGTTAGCGGACACATTAAATAGTTCTCTCACCTCATTCAGCGACCTGGAATCCTTAATGACAGAAAAAAGTTGTTCGGTATTTTGTAAAAGCGATGCCAGTTGTGCCAGCCTGACCGTTGGGAAATTTCCCGGCCGCATGCGCAGGAAATGAACAGGCTGGTGGATGGGCTGCAGTTTATATTTATTTTTCAGAAACTGATACTCTTTTTGAAGCAGGCTGTAATAATCATCCGGGGGCTCTTCACACAGCAAACCTGATTGCCCGAGCAGCAGTGCCTCGAGATGGTGGATCTGGGAACGGTGCCGGGCCAGCAGGCTCACAGGCAGTGTACGTGCCATTTCTTCAAAAGCGGCAGCATTCACTTTTGCGCCGAAGTTTCTTGCCAGCAGCCACCAGAAAGTCTCTTCCCAATGGCCGTTGGTCTCTTTCAGGAATGCTGAAACGATTCCCGCTTTTCGAATCAGTCGTTCCGCCATCAGCCGGTCCTTCCAGCTTTTCCAGCAAATCTCCGGGACCGTATGAATTTGTTTTTCACAGGGAATAAACACAGACGCATCCATCAGTTCACGGTAACGCTGTAACAGGATCTTCGGCACTCTTTCCTTCAGCTCCAGCACGGGTACCTGGTTTTCTACCCCGTCATCCTCCCATACCACGTGCAGGATCACATTGTCATAGTTCGTATCCTCCTGGTGCCTGTGTTTTATCCAGTCGGATGAACGGACATGCAGTTCCGCCGTACCGGCCCAGGTAGTATTGCCGATCCTTATCCTCGCAGCGGAGAAATCGGGTCCCTGGTTGGTGTTATACTGACCCGGGGAAAAAATTTGAACAGTCTCCCCTGTTGTTGTCGCCAGTTCATTCCTGTTGAAATACTGGAATTGCCAGATGAATTGCAATAATCGTTCGGTCATTTTTCCTGTGGCAGCAGGTTTTGATTTGAAGATATGCCGATGTGTTGATGTGCCAATTAGCCGATGTGCCAATGTGCCGATTGGGGTGAACTTATCGCACAACTCACTTCCTGGCAAACAAGGGCTTTTTGGGTAAAATTATTTTCTTGTAAAAATCTTTGGGGAGCAGGTAACCGGTAGCAGCAATAAAACACAAAGATATGAAAACTTTCAGATTAAGATTTTCACCAATAAATTCACCAGGAAAACTATCTGAACTTTAGTTAAACTATAAAACAGTAACGAAACTGGCACTTAGGGTAAATCGGCTAATTGGCACATCGGCTAATTGGCACATCGACCAATCGGCTAATCGGCACATCGTCT
This sequence comes from uncultured Chitinophaga sp., assembly GCA_964516445.1. Classification (GTDB taxonomy): domain Bacteria; phylum Bacteroidota; class Bacteroidia; order Chitinophagales; family Chitinophagaceae; genus JJ008. The sequence continues at coordinate 1,916 of CAZEZE010000338.1, forward strand.
AATTGGCACATCGTCTAATTGGCACATCAACCTACAAACTTTTCCAGTTCCCGTAGAACCCTGCTCACCGGCAGACCCATTACATTATAGAAATCTCCCTGAACAGACTTAATCCCTACCACCCCGATCCATTCCTGGATGGCATAGGCGCCGGCTTTGTCATAGGGTTTGTATTTATCAACATAGAACTCGATCTGCGCAACGGACAGTTCGTGAAATTCCACTTCCGTGATATCGGCAAAAGCCCGTTCCCGCTCCCCCTGCCGGATGACCACACCTGTGATTACTTTATGTTTTTCGCCCGAGAGCGCCAGCAGCATGCTCACGGCATCTTCCCGGTGTACGGGTTTTCCGATGATATGATCACCGAGCACTACGATCGTGTCAGCGGCCAGCACGATCCTTCCCCCCGCTTCTGACTGCACGGCAAGGGCTTTATTCCGGGCAATATAAACCGCCACATCTTCCGGTAGAATACCGGGAGGGAAATCCTCGCTGGTTTCCTTAACCACAATTTCAAAAGGAAGTTCGGCCCATTCCAACAGTTGTTTCCTTCGCGGTGACTGTGAAGCAAGTATGATCGTATTCATAGATAATAATAGAAAAAAGTCATGGAAAGGATGCCGGTCAGCATGACCAGTTTGGTAAGTGTGCTTAACCGGTGAAACTGAGCCGTGGTATGACTGTTCCGCAGTTTGAATAAAATGACGAGCAGCGGAAAAATGATGCAGGGAACGCTATACGCCACAGCCAGCCACCAGTTGAACTGTAGAACATAGATCTGCAGAATGATCAGCACAGCGATCAGAACAATCAGCCAAACGGCTGCATATACTTTGGAGGTATTCACCCCCCAGACGATCGGCATAGTACGGCAGCCATAGCGTGCATCGCCGGGCATATCCTCCATGTCTTTTATCGCCTCTCTTACCAGGCTGATGATAAAGGCAAAACCCGCATAAAGGATACTCAGCCGGAAAAACCGGTGGTGCGTACTGCCAAATGCATCCGCCAACTCTACCTTGGAGAAAAAAACGATGAGTATGGTCCAGGCTGTTAGCAGGGAAATAACAATATTCCCGGTCAGCAGGCTTTTTTTGAAATTGGTGGAATAGAACCAGAGCAGTACCACGCAAACCAGGTTGGCCAGCACCAGGTACCATTTCTGCAGGAACGGAAAGGCCAGTACTGTAAGGATGATCCCGGCTCCGCTCAGCATAAAATGCCAGGCAATAGCCCAGCGCCGGTGAATGACCTTGTCCACCACCATCTTTTGAGGTTTGTTCACCTCATCGATATTAATATCAAAATAATCATTGATCACATAACCTCCGGCGGCAATGAACAAAGAGGCGAATACCAGCATTACAAAACGCCACCCATCATCCGGAGGAACCGATCCTTTATAAAGCGGATAATAAATGCTGCACTGGAAAAGCACCTGCGTAAGGGCCATAAAAAAGAGATTAGGCAGTCGCACCAGCTTGAAAAACGCGGCTATCAATCTCATGCAGGTAATTTGGTGTAAGTTACGGAGAAGAGTTCGGAGTTCGGAGT
>CAZEZE010000339.1:0-3420 GCA_964516445.1 uncultured Chitinophaga sp.
AAATATTTGATAAGAATAAAGCGAATGCCTGTTTATTTACTGCAGGCGATGAAGTGCGGTTTAAAGCCATCGGCAAAGAAGAATTTGAAAAACAGAATGAGTATCAGGATCATTAAATCAGGATTATTGACCACCATACAGGATGCCGGAAGAAACGGATACCGGCACATGGGTATCGGGCCCGGCGGGGCCATGGACCCTTTTGCGATGGCTGTTTCAAACTTCCTTGCGGGTAATGACGAGACCGCGGCTGTTATGGAGATCAATTTCCCCGGACCCGAAATATTCTTTCAGCAAAACGCAATGGTCAGCATAACAGGCGGCAACCTGGGTGCATACCTTGATGATGCAGCGCTGACCTTATGGAAAACCATATTTGTAAAGAAGGGATCGGTGCTTGGTTTCAGAAAACCTGTTGATGGCTCAAAGACTTACCTTGCTGTTCATGGAGGCTGGACCACAGAATATTGGCTTGGCAGCGCGAGCACCCACCTGCGACTGGCAGCCGGGGGCCATTTGGGCAGGGCCTTGCAGAAAGACGATGTGATCGGTTTCGCGAGGAACGATCTCCCTGCTGAAATTTCTGCATTGTCCTGTAGCCTTACTGCCGATGAAACAGCCGCGGTTTATAAACCGGCGCAAACCATCCGATGCATACGTAGTGTGGAATGGGGCCTGCTGCAGGAGGACTCAAAAAAACGGTTTGACAGGATATCATTTACGGTAGGTCGGCATGGCGACAGGATGGGTTACCGTCTGACAGGAGCCGCACTTGCAACGGAGCAGCCCGCGGAGATGATCTCCTCTGCAGTTGATGCAGGTACGATACAACTGCTGCCCGGCGGGAGCCTGATCGTATTGATGGCCGATCACCAGACCACCGGCGGATACCCCCGCATGGCCTCGGTGATAAAGGCCGACCTGCCGAAGCTGGCGCAATTAAAACCGGGAGATGAGTTCAGGTTTGCAATGCTGGAACCTGAGGAAGCCGAAGATGCGTTAATTTCAATGCAGCAAATGCTGGAGCGCATAAAAAAACGATGCCGGCATCATTTTAAAGAATACGTTCAGCGTTGATCGATATTAACTGCGATATGGGAGAAGGTGCCGGCAATGAAGCATTGCTGATGCCTTTTATTCATTCGGCCAATATAGCCTGCGGTTACCATGCAGGCGATGAAGCCAGCATGCAGCGGGTAGTAGAACTATGCTTAAGGCACAAGGTGAATATCGGCGCCCACCCGTCTTTTCCCGACAGGGAAAACTTTGGCCGGACAGAAATGCTGCTTTCATCCGGAGACATTCAAATGATCATAACCGGCCAGCTCAGCACCCTGAATGCGGTGGTTAAAAGACATGGAGCCCGGATGCATCATGTAAAACCCCACGGGGCTTTATATAATATGGCAGCAAAGGATGCCGGCATCGCCCGGGCTATTGCACGTGCGGTAAAGGATTTTGATCCTTCACTGGTTTATTATGGCCTGTCGGGCTCCATAATGATCAGCATCGCAGAGGAAGAAGGTTTACAAACAGCCAGTGAGGTCTTTGCCGACAGGACCTACCAGGCCGATGGTACACTAACGCCCCGTTCGCAACCCCATGCACTCATCACCGGTACGGGATCCATGATGGAACAGCTGATGAAATTCATCAGGGAAAATAAGGTGACCGCAGTAACAGGCGAGGAGATATACATGAGGGCAGACACGGTCTGTATCCACGGCGATGGCACCCACGCCGTTGAATTTGCAAAAGTCATTCATAAAAAGCTGAATGAACAATAGGTCCTTCCTGGCCGGGCCCCTGGCAGGCGCCGCTTTCCTGATGGCTACTTCAGCCATCGGGCCGGGCTTTATTACCCAAACCACCAAATTCACTGCGGAGCTGAAGGCGAGCTTCGGGTTTGTGATCCTCATTTCTATCCTCATCGATATAGGGGCGCAGCTCAATATCTGGCGCATCATCAGCGTCAGCCGGGCATATGCACAGGATATTGCCAACAAAGTGCTGCCGGGCACCGGCTACCTGTTATCCGTGCTGGTCATCCTGGGGGGACTGGCATTCAACACCGGTAATATTGCCGGCGCAGCCCTGGGGTTGAATGTGCTGACAGGCTGCAGTATTCAAACGGGCGCCCTCATCAGTTGTACCATCGCGGTCACCATCTTTATCTTTAAGGAAGCAGAGAAAGCCATTGATGTCTTTGCAAAACTGCTGGGGTTTGTGATGATCGTGCTGACCCTGTATGTTGCCTTTCAATCGCACCCGCCGCTACAGGAAGCCCTGGTCAAAACATTGCTGCCCGACCAGATCAACGAAATGATCATCCTTACCATCGTGGGTGGCACGGTGGGGGGCTATATCAGCTTCGCCGGCGCCCACCGGCTGCTGGAAGCGGGCATCGGCGGACAGGAACATATTAAACAGGTTTCCCGCAGTTCCGTCTCCGCCATCCTTATTGCCTCACTGATGCGGCTCATTTTATTCATCGCCGCCCTGGGTATCGTGTGGCAGGGCATTCACTTAAGCGACCAAAACCCCGCCGCCACGGTGTTTCAAACTGCGGCCGGGCAATTGGGCTACAGGATCTTCGGCCTGGTGTTGTGGAGTGCGGCCATCACGTCGGTGATCGGTTCGGCATTCACATCGGTGACCTTTGCCAAACTGCTGCATCCGGTCGTAAGCCAAAAATTCAGGTATATCATTATTGCCTTCATCTTTTTTTCAACGCTGGTCTTCATGGTCACCGGGCAACCCGTAAGGGTGCTGGTGATGGCAGGCGCCGTAAACGGATTGATACTGCCGGTTGCACTGAGCATTATCCTGGTGGCCGCTTACCGGAAAGACATCACCGGCGGTTATAAACATCCGTACTGGCTCGCTGCAGCGGGCTGGCTGGTTGTGGCAGCCATGACCTATATGGGTACTAAAACAGTTGTTGCCCTTTTCGGCTGAGGCACCCGCTTCATTATTCTATATTTGTAAAAAAACAGGCGTATGATCCTGGTCACAGGCGGAGCCGGATTACTGGGTACGGAACTGATCACACAACTGCTTGCACAGGGGAAGCAGGTAAGGGCCATTTATAACAAGACCCCGCTGGCTGAGTTCACTTCACCGCAGCTTCAGCAAATGCAGTGTAACATCCTTGACGTGCTAACACTGGAAGAAGCGATGAAAGGGATAGAGCAGGTATATCATTGTGCGGCCATTGTCAGTTTTAACCCCCGTCGCCGGCAAGAGATGTTCAAAGTGAATATTGAGGGAACAGCCAACGTGGTAAATGCCGCACTTGATGCCGGGGTGAAAAAAATGGTATTCGCCAGTTCAGTGGCCGCCCTGGGAAGTATCCGGGAGAATGAACCCATCAATGAAACAATGAACTGGACGGAGGAAACCAGCAACAGCCGCTACGGA
>CAZEZE010000340.1:0-3414 GCA_964516445.1 uncultured Chitinophaga sp.
ATTTGGTTGAAACCCACCGTCACAAAATCAGCAAACTGCATTTCCATCATGCTCTTGTATCCTTCCAGCGATAAACCCAGCGCCGCGCCTACGATCGCACTTTCGCAAAGCGGTGTGTTGCGCACCCGTTGCTTTCCAAACTCTTCGATAAATCCTTCCGTGATCTTAAACGCTCCACCATATTCCGCAATGTCCTGCCCCATCAGGATCAAATTGGGATGTTGTTGCATACTTTGGCGGAGGCCTTCCTTGATGGCATCGATCATTCTTTTATCGTGAGTCGTGAATCGTGAATTATGAGTGGGTTCCGAATTATCAAGTACCCTGACTGCGGACTGCGGACTGCCGACTGACGACCCGGCATAAACATCGTCCAGTTCATTCTCCGTGTCCGCCACAACGGGCTTTGTATTGAAACCAACGGCCAATTCGTTTTCGATCTTATCTTTAAATTCATTTCGAATATCCGCCACTTTCATTTCCGTCAGCAGTCCTGTTTCGATAAGGAATCGTTCATAATTCTTTACCGGGTCCTTTTGTTCCCAGAGCCGGAACAGGTCCTGCGGTACATATTTAGTTCCGCTGGCCTCTTCATGTCCCCGCATCCGAAATGTCATGCACTCGACCAGATAGGGTTTCTGGTGTTTGATACAATACGCTCTCACCCCCCTGATTGTATCATAAACGGAAAGGATATTGTTCCCGTCGATCTGCACACCTTCCATGCCATAACCCTTTGCCTTATCCACCAAACTGATGCAGCGGTATTGCTCGTTCACCGGTGTACTTAACCCATAACCATTATTTTCGATAACAAAAATGACAGGGAGGTCCCAGACCGCCGCCACGTTGAGGGCTTCATGGAAATCGCCTTCGCTGGTACCTCCGTCGCCGGTGAATGCCAGTGAAACTTTTTGTTCTTTTCTTAATTTATATGCTAACGCCACCCCGTCGGCAATGGCCAGTTGCGGACCCAGGTGGGAGATCATCCCGCAGATATGATGTTCCCTGTTACCAAAATGAAAACTTCTCTCCCTTCCCTTGCTGTAACCCTCCTGCGCTCCCTGCCATTGCTTGAACAGTTTGCTGAGCGGCATATCGCGGGTGGTGAATACGCCAAGGTTGCGGTGCAGAGGCATGATCCATTCGTCATTCTCCAACGCCAGCGTGGTACCAACGGCGATCGCCTCCTGCCCGATACCACTGAACCATTTTGAGATCTTTCCCTGACGCAGCAGTACGAGCATTTTCTCCTCGATCATTCTGGGCCAAAGCAGTTTTCTGTAAAAATCGATCAACTGATCCGGAAAGAGGTCTTTGCGGTCGAAGGTCATGGAAGGTTCAAGAGGTTTAAAGGGTTCAACAGGTTTAAAAAGCTGGTTCAAAGTTAGGTCAGTTTCACTATAGGAAGGCTCATAAGTAGAACCCCAACCTCTCAAACCTTTTAAACCTTTTAATCTTTTTAAACCCCTCAGATCACCACCAACTCATAAAACTCCTCCGGCTGAAGATATTTTTGCGCAAGCGACCGTAACTCTTCCGCAGAGATCGATTTGATGGTGTTTATCGAATCGTAGAAATATTTTTCGGTGAGATTATTCAGAACGATATTCTTCCAGCGGGCAATGACCTGGAAAGGGCCGTCGAGATCGCCGAGGATTCCCCCCATCATATAGTTCCTGACCAGCAACAACTCCTCCTCTTCCACCAGTTCCTCCCGCAAGATCTTCATTTCCTTGTATACCTCTTCGATCGTAGCATCACAAACATCTTTTCCGGCTTCGGTGCCGATCATCCATGCTGAATCGTGTATATGGTTCTGCAGGTAACTGTGAATGCCATAGGTATATCCTTTGTCTTCCCGGATATTGCTCATCAGCCGGGAACCAAAAAAACCGCCCAGGAGGGTATTAAGCACCATCACTTTCATAAAATCGGGGTGATGACGATTCGGGAAATGCCGGGCGATTCGAATGGATCCCTGCACGCCATCCGGGTCGTTGGTCACCCGTGACTTTTTCTGTACTGCCGGTTCCTGCGGGATCGGGGTCAATGCAACCTGTTGACCTGGCAGATCTCCGAAATAACGGTTGAGCAATTCTGGAAGTTGGGGGGGTAGTTTACCCGCAACGAAAAGTATCATGTTCCCCTGCTTGTAATATTTATTATAGAACTTCAGCAGCTCTTCCCTGTTCAGCGCCTCAAAATCTTCGGGCCTGCTGTATTTCCCGTACGGGTGATTTTCTCCATACAGGTACGCGTCGATCAGCCGCCCGGCTACAAAATCACTTTTTTTAAGGTTCACGTTCAGCCGCTGCTGCATGTTTTGCTTGTAAATAGCCAGTTCCTCCTCCGGCATCACCGAATCAGTGATCAGTTCCCTGACCACCGGGAGCAAATCACCGGTATGCCTGGCGAGGCAATGCAGGGTCACCGAAGCTGTTTCATTGTAGCAGGCCCGGTTCAGGTAGGAGCCGTAATATTCAAAATGTTCATTGATCCGGAAGGCCGTTTTGGAAGTAGTGCCGTTACGCAGTAAAAAATTGGCGGTAGCGGCGACAAGATTTTTGTCTTCAAACCAGTTGCCCGCTTTGAATATCCATTCAAAGGACAATACCTCTTCCGCCCCGGCATTAACGGCATAAACCTCCGTACCATTGTCAAGCGTAAAACGGTCCGCCTGTTTCAGCTTCAGGTCAAAGTTCACCGCATCCACAATTACAGGTGGCTGTTTCCTCTCTGGCATTTTCGTTCCTTTCGTTTTGATCGTATATTAGTTGTCGGACAAATAATGTATTGTGCTGCAATTGCTGTGGCGGAAAATGGCCCGGCTTTCCTGCAGGATATCCTCGGTGGTCACGGAAGCGTATTTCTCCAGTTCAAAATTCATCCAGGAAGCATCGCCCAGCAGCTCGTAATAGGCCAGGCTGTTGGCCCGGCTCATCACACTCATATCTTCGAAAGCGATCATGCTTTCCGTTTTGTTTTTGACCTTCTGCAATTCAGTTTCGCTGACCAGTTCGTTCTTCATCTTCTCCAGTTCATGTTCCACTGCCTTTTCCGCAATATCCATTGCAATTCCTTTCACCAGTTTTCCCTCCACCACCACCAGTCCGGCGTCGGTGCTGCCGAAATGATGGCACTCGATATTGCTGAATAGTTGCTTTTCTTTCACGAGCGACTGGTATAATCTTGATGAACCGCCCCCGCTGAGAATATCGGTGAGCAGGTCGGTGATATAATACCGGCGGTCGAGACGCCCGGGCATATGCCAGCATTTGTACAATGCATCCAACGGAACATTGGCCTTTATTTCCAGCTTCCTTTCTTCCGTTTGCACCGGTTCCTGCGGCAGGTTCCTTTTGTAGTGCTCGCCCGAAGGGATATCTCCAAACCATTTTTCCGCCAGCGCTT
>CAZEZE010000341.1:0-3408 GCA_964516445.1 uncultured Chitinophaga sp.
ACCACGAAAGTGGTATAGGTTCGGCTTGTTGTTACCGTTATTTTTGGTATACAATCAAGCAGTTCAAACCCTGACCATTAACCATTAACCTTTTCTATTCTATACTGCCTTTGATCAAAAGGTGGCAAGCAAATGAGGGGTCTTGATTGAAAACCGTCAGAAAAGTCCCCCGACACAATCGGGGGATTTTTTATTGCGGTTAATTACCATTTGAGTTCCAGCCGGTTATTCTTTCGTTCAATATCTGCCATTCGCAGTGAGGGATCGATCTCTACTACGGTAAAATCAGACAGTTTACGGGAAGACTCGATTGTATAGGTGCTGTGTGTCCATTTCCATGGATCATATTCCTTCCTGGGGATACCGGTATTCTCCGCGGGTTTCTGGCCGTACATCAGGTTCATCGGCACATAATGCATCTCCCTGTCCCCGTTCTTATACGTGATCTGCAGATCCACCGGCATCGGCATCAGCCCGATTCGGTTGAGGCGGATCTTAGTCTTACCACCCTCTTCCCAGATACTGTCAATGGTATAGTCAATGGTCTTCGTGGAATTCACCCAGTACTCCTTGTACCAGTCCAGTTTCATATCACTTACCTTTTCGGCAATCCGCATGAAATCGTTCACATTCGGATGCTTGAATTTCCACTGGCGGTAATACTCCAGCAGGATCCTGTCCCTGGCCGGCGCTCCAACTATATAACCCAGTTGCTCCATGAACACAGCACCTTTTGAATAAACCGCCGCGCCATAGGCAGAATTAAAATTGTAATGATCGGCATGAGTGGTCAGGGGTTCTTCTTTCCCGCTTTTAGCAAGTGAGACATAACCCCGGTAGGTACCGTCAAAAGCAAAGCCATCAGTGTTATCGAGGAAAGCCATCACTCTGTCTTCCGCAAAAGTTGTAAAGCCTTCGTCCATCCAGCCGTATAATGATTCATTGGTGCCCAGTACCCCGTAATACCAGCTATGCAGCCATTCGTGCAGCCAGGCACCGGGACCGATACACAAGGTAGCCATCGGGTATTCCATCCCGCCATCACCGCCATGAATAAAGGAGAACTGTTTGTATGGATACTGTCCGAAGTTCTTTTCAATAAAGGGTAATGCTTTTTCCGCGTCAACCAATACTTTCTCCCATTCGGCAGCGGAGGAGTTGGTGGGTTTATACAACAGGTGCAGCGTCAGGCTATCCCTGACTTTTTTAGACCGGTGGATGAATTCCGGGTCGGCGGCCCAGGCAAAATCATGCACATTGGGTGCCAGGAAGCGCCAGGTCAGTTTATCACCGGCGGGTCTTTTCACCACGGCACCCGCGTCCTCGTAACCATATCCGATCTGGTTAGGGTTCTGCAGGTAACCGGTACCGCCCAGTATATATTTTTTGTCGATAGCAATACTTACATCAAAATCGCCCCAAACGCCATAGAATTCCCGGCCGACATAAGGAGTCGGGTGCCAGCCTTCATAATCATATTCACACAACTTGGGATACCACTGGGTCATTGAATAACGTACTTTGGAGGTGGGATTATCCCTGCCGCTGCGGCGTACCTGTAAAGGAACCTGCGCCTCGAAATCCATATCGAACACAACCTTGCTGCGGGGCAGGATGGGTTTGTCGAGTTTTACTTCCAGTATCGTCTCCAGCATTTTGTACGACTGTGGTCTTCCGTTCATTTTCAGTGAGAGGATCTTCTGGTAACCGATCTCCTCGGGTTTAAGGTTCAGGATCCTGTCCCTCACCCGCTGGTCCCAGTCGGGCCTGCCACCGGGGCCATTCACCGAGCCCTGTCTCCTGCTTCGGGTATCCATCATACTGCCGGGCTGAAAAGCGTTGAAGTATAGATGGTAGAACACTTTGGTCAGCGTATCCGGCGAATTATTCCAGTACTCGAGTTTTTGTTTGCCGGTGAAGCGGTTGTTCTGCACATTCATGTCAATATTCATAGTGTACTTAACCCGCTGCTGCCAGCGGTCGGGTTGAGTCATTCCTACCAACGCCTGCGACATCACAATAGCCAAAACCAGTATTTTCTTCATGTATTTCTTTTTTGGAGTGGTAAATTTCGGGAAACCATTGTTATAGATAAAACAAAGTTGACGGGAGGCAATTTCAAATGATTTGTTACCGGTTGAAGTATGCTGACGCAATTATCCTGTGATCGGGTTGCGCAATAAAAAGCTAAGTGTTTAAAAGAGAGAAGGAGTAAAAGAGTAAATGCATCCTATTCTTTCAAATTTCACGACTATCGACTCTGGGCTGCGGACTGCCGACTGCAGACTGTGGACTGTGGACTGCTGACTGTGGGCTGTAGACTGCCGACTGCAAGACTGCCAATCTGCCTACTGCCTCCCCGCCACCACGATCACAATCTCCCCTTTCACGGTCTTTTTCCTGAAATGATCACTGACCTCCTTTAATGTACCTCTTCTATTTTCTTCAAACATTTTGGTTAGTTCACGGCTCACACTGCATAAGCGCTCTGCTCCGAAGTAAGTACTTAATTCATCCAGCGTTTTTACCAGGCGCACCGGTGATTCATAGAAAACCATGGTCCTTTCCTCATCCGCCAGTTGTTTAAGTAAGGATTGTCTTCCTTTTTTCAACGGCAGGAACCCTTCGAAACAGAAACGGTTGGAAGGGATACCGCTGTTGACCAGGGCGGGTACAAAAGCTGTTGGCCCGGGCAGCGATTCTACTTTCACACCAGCCCGGATACATTCACGTACAAGTAAAAAAGCAGGGTCGGAGATACCCGGTGTGCCCGCATCGGTGACAAGCGCCATCGTCTTTCCTTCCTGCAACTGGCTGACGATATGCTGCAGCACTTTATGTTCGTTATGCTGGTGGTAAGGGGTAAGCGGTTTCTCTACCTGGTAATGATTGAGCAGGTGTGATGTGGTACGGGTGTCCTCCGCCAGAATAAGGTCCACCGCTTTCAGCACTTCCAGCGCACGGAAGGTGATATCTTTGAGGTTGCCGATAGGTGTGGGAACGAGGTATAACATTGCTGGGCGGTTTGAACTGCAAGCGTCGAGCTGTGAGTTTTGAGCTTCGAGCTTCTAGAAGAGGCTGTCTGTTTTGAGGTACGAGCTCGCCGCTCGAACCTCGAAGCTCGTAGTTTAATTCACTGTTATCTCAAAATATTCCATCACCGGGTTACTCAGCAATTTTTTACTGGCCTCTTCCGCGATGGCTTTTGCCTGGTCGGCTGAACCGGCATTCACCTGAAGGCTGATATTCTTACCGATCCTTACATCTTCCACGCCCGTAAGACCGAGGTTTCCGAGTCCGCCCATCACGGCTTTGCCCTGGGGATCCAGCAGTTCTTTCAGCGGCATCACTTTTATCTGTACTGTATAGGTCATGCTTTTTTGTTTTGGAAGAGCAAAGATAAGAGAA
>CAZEZE010000342.1:0-3405 GCA_964516445.1 uncultured Chitinophaga sp.
GATGCTGGTGCGAAAGCGTTTTATAGGCCTGGATATTATTGGCCCTCCAGCTGAAATGGGAAGTGGCGGACAAGGATTGCCCGGCGCCGGTGGAACCGGTGATCCCGGTAGTATAAATATCCCTGAGCAGTCCTTCTTTGGCCATGGGCAAAAGCCCCAGTTGAATACAGGTGGCAAAACACCCGGGATTGGCGATATTATCAGCCACACTGATTTTTTCCCGGTTCAGCTCAGGCAAGCCGTATAAGAAGTTCCTGTTGCCAATAGTTGATTCTGACGCGAGACGGAAATCATTGGCCAGGTCGATCACTTTCACCTTATCCGCGATCTTGTTCTCTGTGAGGAATTTCCTGGACTCCCCATGCCCCAGGCAAAGGAAGAGTACATCGATATCATTATTCCATTCGCCGGTGAAAGCCATGTCCGTTTCTCCCGCCAGGTCATGGTGCACGGAATGCACCGGCTGACCGGCATTGCTCCGGCTATGAATGAAGGAGATCGCTGCACCGGGGTGATTTAACAGCAGTCGTATTAATTCACCTCCGGTGTAGCCTGCACCCCCGATTATACCCGCTTTAATTTTTCCCATCGGCTTCTGTTTTTACCAAATGATAAATGGCCGTCTGGTTCCCGAATATCCTGCTGAACCCCCGCACGTCTTCCCCTGTGAACCCGGTGTTCATTTCCCCGTATTTACCAAATTTGCTGTTCATCAGGTCGTATTTTGATTCAATGCCCGTTACCTGGAAACGGTAAGGCATCAATTGAACAAAGACCTCGCCTGTCACCTGTTGCTGGCTGTTGGTAAAGTAAGCCTCGATATCCCGCATCACGGGGTCGAGGATCTGGCCTTCGTGGAGCCAGTTACCATAGAACTGGGACAGTTGGTCCTTCCAGTGCAACTGCCATTTGGTGAGCACGTGTTTTTCCAGTGCATGGTGCGCTTTCAGGATGACCATGGGCGCGGCCGCTTCAAAACCCACACGGCCTTTTATACCGATAATGGTATCACCCACATGAATGTCACGCCCGATACCGTAAGGGCCGGCAAGGGTCTGCAGGTGTTGTATTGCATCTGCAGGGTGTGTGAAAGACTGGTTGTTCACCGTGACCAGTTCCCCTTTTTCAAATCCGAGTTTGACTTCTTCATTTCCTGTCTTTGTCACCTGTGTGGGCCAGGCCTCTTCCGGGAGCATGCCGTTGGAAGACAGTGTTTCCCTGCCTCCCACACTGGTGCCCCAGAGTCCCTTGTTAATGGAGTAGAGCGCTTTGTCAAAATTCATTTCCACGCCCTTGCTTTTCAGGTAGGCGATCTCTTCTTCCCGGCTCAACCGGAGGTCGCGGATGGGTGTAATGATCTCCACACCCGGGATCATGATATGAAAAATCATATCAAAGCGAACCTGGTCGTTCCCGGCTCCGGTGCTGCCATGGGCTACGGCATCCGCTTTGAGTTGGCGTGTATGTTCAGCAATATGCAGTGCCTGTATCAGTCTTTCCGCGGAAACGGAAAGAGGGTAGGTGTTATTTTTTAAAACGTTTCCATAAATGAGGTAACGGAGAATACGGTCGTAATAGCTTTTAACGGCATCCACCGTGTGGTGTGTTTTTACGCCCAGGCGGTAAGCATGCCGTTCTATCTCCCGGAGTTCTTCATCGCTGAACCCGCCGGTATTGACAATAATACTGTGTACTTCATATTCTTTTTCCCCGTCCAGGTATTTGACGCAATAGGAGGTATCCAAACCACCACTGAACCCAAGTACAACTTTCCTTTTCATTTTGATCGGCGATTAAAGGTGAAAGAAATAGTATAACAGTGATTTAGGTTTACCGCCCCCGCCATTCTTATCGGTCCTGTCTTTTTTCAGAAACGGCCGGAGCAGCTTCCATTGTTTGAATTTCAGGAGTCTTTCAAAACCTTTCTTGTTCTCTTCGAAATATTTGGTTGTTTCCTCCGGTTCATAGTGATCTTTGGGATCATAGAGCATGGCAGTGCACATACAGTTCTTCCGGTCCTTACTCATCAGGATCTCATAGTTCACACAGCTCCTGCACCCGGCCCAGAAGGCCTCGTCCTGCGTCAATTCTGAATAAGTGACAGGCTCATAGCCCAGTTCGCTGTTGATCTTCATCACTGCCAGTCCTGTTGTAAGACCAAATATCTTGGCATCAGGATATTTTTCCCGCGAAAGGTCAAAGATCCTTTTCTTGATTGCCTTAGCCACACCACTTTTACGGAAAGAGGGCGCCACGATCAGGCCGCTGTTGGCCACATACCCGCCATGGCTCCAGGTTTCAATATAACAGAAGCCCACCCATTCATTCTGGCCGGTTACGGCGATAACCGCCTTTCCCTCATCGATCTTCTGTTCGATATAGTCAGGGCTGCGCTTGGCGATCCCGGTTCCCCGGGCCGCAGCAGAAGCTTCCATTTCATCGGTGATGGTCTGGGAATAGACCTTGTCGGAAGCGGTGGCTACCCTGATAATGATATTTTGATTGTCCATTTTGTACTAAAGCTTAAACGAATGCGGTTCACCAGTCCTGAATAAAATAGCGTGGATTTTCTTCACTGACAGGGACCAGGGTGAAGGGTTTGTCCTGTCAGAATACAGGGCGACGTCGGGGGCGGGAAAAAGTAAACACGTCAAAACCAACAGAATATACCCCGCTCGTGATAGGGGGGTGAAAAGCCATTTGTTTCGTATGTGTCAGAATGTTAACCATGTTTACAAACAAGTTGTAAATTGGGAACAAATGTATAATAATAATTGATTTATCGGCACAAATATTTTGTTATACTTCTGAGGCTGAAGCAACTGCGTCAACAATAAATTTAACTGTATGGAACCCGAAATAGCGTCGCTCTCGGAACACCCGGCAGAAATACCAGTCAAAAAAAGAGTATCGGGGTTTAAAAGATTCACCAGGGTTATGGGTGTGCTGATCTTCCTCGGTCTCATCGCCTTTATCTATTTCAAATTCTTTTTTGTTTTTGGCGACGGTGTAAAGAGCGGGCACCTGAATTACGCGGTTAAAAAAGGGAATATCTTCAAGACCTACGAGGGAAAACTGATCCAGGAGGGGTACCGGAGCAAGACAGCGGGTGTTATCCAGTCGTATGAATTTGAGTTTTCTATCAAGTCCAAAAAAGTATACGATATACTTGCCGCCAACAGTGGCAAACGATTTGAACTGCATTATAAAGAATACCATGGAATTGTTCCCTGGAGAGGGAATACTAAATATATTGTAGATAGTATTGTGGCACTGGGTGGCGAATGATGTTATAGTCCCGCGTACAATAGGAAAATGGCCGGCTTTTTATGCAGTTCCGGCCTGTTTTTTTGCCAGGCCGTCATGTTCTTTGTCTTAATCCATTCTTCTTTCCCTGTGATATCC
>CAZEZE010000343.1:0-3393 GCA_964516445.1 uncultured Chitinophaga sp.
CCGGTACCAGTGTCACCTGGTCGGGTTTAGTTTCCAGTACGAGGTCCACGAACTTTTGTTCCCGGCAATTGCCTTCGATATTGAACTCGGTAGTGATGATCTTTTTGATCTGCCGGACATCTTCGTAGCGGATATGCCGTTCATCCGGCCGCGGATGCACCGTAACGCCATCCGCCCCGAATCGCTGTGCATCGATCGCCGCCTTGACCACGTCGGGATTGTTGCCGCCTCTTGAATTGCGCAGGGTGGCGAATTTGTTGATGTTGACGGAAAGCTTTGTCATGGGAGGCTTCTTTGCTCAAAGATAACTGATGGAAATGTGAGAATGTGGAAATGTGGAAATGTGCTGATGTGCCGATATGCCGATGTGCTGATGTGAGGATGAGGATAAACTTACAAACGGTTTCCTGGGGAAGGTATGCGTGAGCGCAAAGTACGCACAGAATGGATGATTTTATGTCTCTGCATACTTTGCGACCTCTGCGTGAAGTTCAAAATTAACAATGCCGGGAAACCTACGTTTAACAATGCAATCCCGGGTAATTAATTCTTCAGCAGTTTAAGCTGTCCCATCCGGTTCCCGCCGGCATCCTGCACTGCAATAGTGTAAATGCCGGGAGGAATAGTAACTGGAATGTTCACCATGAAATTATTTTCACCCGCGTTCATATTTCTCCTCTCCGTTTGAACGGTTCGTCCGGAAACATCGGAAAGAGTTATGGAAACCTGCTGTTGTACGGTAGAGCGCAGGCTGATGCTGATCTGTTCTTTGAATGGATTCGGGTATGCCAGGATTCCTGTGTTTTTTTCACCGGAAACGATTCGCACGATAACAGAATACTTAAAATTGTCGTCTATATCAACCTTTTTAAGTCGATAAAGAAGGAGTGACCCACTGGGATTCAGGTCAAGGAACCGGTAATCCAGGTCGCTGTTGCTGTTGCCGGCTGCCGCTACCGTCCCGATCTTTTCCCAACTGCTGCTGCCAGTGCTTCTTTCAATCTCAAAGTATGCGGAATTGTATTCCTGTTTGGTGGTCCACTCCAGCAGTACATCCTGCTGCCTGCGGGAGCCGCTGAACTTGGTGAGGCTCACAGGCAGGGTAAACTGGGAAAAGGAAATGTTTCCAATAGCGATGGATTGCGCTGCGGGGTTATTATCGCAACCCGGGGCGTTGTCATAACGGATCGTTATACTATTGATTACGGCTGAACCAAAATTGACCGTGATCGTACCCCGCTGGTCGGAAGCGTCTGATGCGGTATTGCCAGCCTGCCCGCTTACAGTATTTACATGGGCTGTATTGCCGCTGATGATCAGAAAATTGGGATCGGTCACCGCATCATATTTGGTGATCGTGGGGTTAAAGCTGCTGCTCCCGTTACTCCCGGTTATGGTTACCCGGTCAAAATAGGTGTCACTTGTCGGATCACTTTTGTCGATATCAACGATCCGGAAACTTATATTGGTTGTCTGCGCTGTAAAATTCAGGACTGTTTCTATGTAACTGCCGTTATTATTGAAGTTGGGCGTTATTTGAATCCGGCTGCTTGCCCCGGGAACGGTAAAGACCGCTCCGCTTACTGTTGGTGTCTGGGAACCGGATGAACCCATGGCCTGTGTGAACGCACCCGGACCGGTCATGGATACGGTTGCTGTGCCATTAATACTGTTTCCGTTGATATTATTCGCCGTCCTGCTCAGGGCGCCATTTGACCACGAGGGTGAAAAGGAGGTCCCCCAGTTTAGGGTGATCTGGGAAAATAAGCCGTTGGCGGTTAAAAGCAGGCAGCTGCCCGCAATGAGTAAAGGTTTATTCATTTCAGGATATTGGATGATACGCTTACTAAACGTTATGGGTAAACACTTAGTATTTGTTGATCCTGAAAAATAAAGGTAAATACTTAATAATATTATAATTAACAGGTAGTCAACTAATTATAATTCAGACCAGGTATGGTCAGCCAGGAGGCGTACGGCGGCAACAAATCTTTTGAACGGTCCGTTTGGACCCCATTCTTTTGGAGAAACAAGAGAGAGAAGGAAGCTGTTATCTTCCTTTTCATACAGGTAATAGGTCTGGCCGATATTGGGTTTAAATGACATTCTTGCCCCATAGATCGTCATGGAAAGCTCTTTTCTTTTCTGGATCTCATGTGCCTGGAGCGCCAGCAGTTCTATTTGCTTACGGATCTGGTCCAGTTGCATATTCGTTTGCTCTTCCATGGCCGTAAGGGCCTTATGTTTGATGATCCCTTCTTCGTTGGGTTTGATGACCGCGCCGGAAACAGCTGCGGAATAGGGCAGTACACTCAGTTGTTTGTGATAGATCTCAGTATTGGAATAAGAAGTTCCGTCTTCTTTCAGACCCTGCTGCGTGATCCTTAAATAACCATTGGGCATGATCTCGTGTACTATATGTAAAGCCACTTCACCCTTCCTGTAAAAATGGATCTCAAAACTGATACTGTCAGGAAAAGCCACCTGCACCTTGTCGGCAAGCAGGTGGTCGGAGAAATCATTCAGTTCCCCGTCAGCCTGTATAATGTAAGATGCCGCGAAGGCCCGGTTCTCCAGGGAGACCCAGTTATGGTAGATCTTCAGTTCCTTCCTTTCCGATCCTGTCTCGATCTTATAGATCCCGCTCTTCGGTCTCTCACCGAGCTCATAATTCCCTTTTTCAGGAAAAAGCTGCCAGGAGGCGAGGAAGTTATATGCTTGAATCATAATGAGAATAGCTAGTGGCTAGTAGGTAGTGGCTAGTGGCTAGTGGGATGGGTTTCCTATATTTATATAGTGTCATTAACATATTGCAGGTACTTTAATGTCATAGGTTGTAACGAAAATTTGCAGCCAAACGTTATCCCCACTAGCTACTACCCATTTACCACTTGCCTTTTAGCAAAGATTCCGTTTTCCCAACACTTCACAAAGCCAAAAGTTGAATCATATTATATTTACACCCGAAACAATCAGCATGCAAAGTTATTTTGGCACTTACTCATCAACGGGGATCAGCCCGGTGGAATGTACGGTGCTGGTATTCGATAAAAATCTCAGTATCGGCCATAAAGCGGGGGATGGCAGCAACCAGACCGTGAACTGGATGCTGAAGGATGTGGTCGCTCATTTCGATTTTGGAAGACAGTCCACCCAGTTGCGCCATGCGAAACTCCCCGGCGAACTTTTAATTGAGGGCCGCGGGGCCGCCGATTTTATAAAATCCATGCAGGAGGAAAGACAAAAACCCTGGTTTAAGAAAAGCAGCGGGAAAGAATGGATAAGGAACAGTTTGCTCTTCCTGGGCATTGCCGGGTTACTGGTGTTACTTTACCTGCTGATCGTTCCCTGGTTATCTCAAAAACTGGCGGCAAAGGTTCCCGTAAAAACAGA
>CAZEZE010000344.1:0-3383 GCA_964516445.1 uncultured Chitinophaga sp.
TGGTAAGCTGAGGAGTACCATAGATCAGGTCGATCGTAATATTATCAAAGAAACGCATTGCCAATTGCCCATTGCCCATTGCCTGTTGGGCCGTATGCGCCCGGTTCATCCACCTCAGGTCCTCGTCAAAAAAACTCTGGATACCGATACTGAGGCGGTTGATCCCGGTTTCCTTCCAGCCGGCAAGTTTGTCTTCCGTTATATCATCGGGGTTTGCCTCCAGGGTGAACTCCGCGTCTTTTTCAATGTTAAAAATTTCATCCAAACGCCCGATCAGTGACCGAAAGTCTTCAACGGGAAGGAGGCTGGGTGTTCCTCCACCGAAATAAACACTTTCAACGGGTTCCCCTTCCAGGTACTCCTTTTGCATTTCTATTTCCTTCAGCAGGGCAGCGATCAACTGATCCTTTTGCCGGAGCGATGTCACGAAATGGAAATTGCAGTAATGACAAGGCTGTTTACAGAAGGGGATATGAATATAAATACCTGCCAATCTTATTTGTTTTTTAAAGGGTAATTTAGCTGCTGATATCCCGGCGAAAGGCCAATGCAAAGATTCAGACTGCAAATATCGGTGCTCCTGATGGTGTTCATGAGTTTTTATAGCGAAGCTCAGAACAACTATAAACTTGTAGTACAATGCACGGATAAGGATGCTGCCGTAATGGTTCCTCAATTGGGACTGCAAACTTCCTTTTCTTCACAATTCACCTGCTCCGGGTATATCAGCGGACTGACCGGGCTCCTCCAGGGAAAAGGTTATGTGACCGCTTCCATTGACAGTGTCCGTTATGATTCCGGATCAGCACGGATCGTATTGTTCGTAGGTGAACTTTACCGCTGGGCCAGCCTGGAAGCAAAAAATATTGAACCGGATCTGCTGGATGCGGTGGGCTGGCGGGGGAAATTTTTTGACGGGAAACCAATGGATTTTGCACAGGTACGGCAATGGCAGGAAAGGATACTGGGCCGCCTGGAGAATACGGGCTATCCCTTTGCGAAAGTTTTCCTGGACAGCATTGGCCTTGACGGTGATAAAGTATACGCCCTGCTGAAAGTGGAAAAGGGACCGCTTTACACCATCGACAGCATCCGCATTTACGGGAATGCCCGTATTTCCAATTATTATCTCCAGCGTTATCTCGGGATTACCAACGGCAGTTATTATAACCGGGAAAAATTACTGCAGGTAAACAAAAAGGTCAGGGAACTCACCTATATAGAAGAGGAAAAACCATTTGATATAAGTTTACTGGCCACGGGCTCGGTGCTCAATATGTACCTGAAGCAAAAACGCAGCAGCCAGGTGAACGTGCTGGTAGGGTTCCTTCCCAATAACGATCAGCTTTCTTCTAAAAAACTATTGCTGACCGGTGAGGCCAATATCCTGTTGAAAAACGCGCTGGGCGCGGGCGAGATCATTGGACTGAACTGGCAGCAGATACAGGTGAAATCGCCCAGGCTTAATTTACTTTTCAACTATCCCTATCTTTTTCGTTCACCGGTGGGCATTGATTTTAGTTTCGACATCCTGCGCAAGGACAGCAGTTTTGTCAATATCAACCTTCAGCTGGGCGCGCAATACACCCTCAATGCCAACCAGTCGGGCAAACTCTTTATCCAGCGCTTCCAGACGATCGTGAGCTCCGCGGGTATCAATGCGGCGCAGATCATTCAGTCGAGAAGATTACCGGACCTGGGAGATGTAAGTTCCTTTAATGTGGGACTGGACTATGAGCTTAACAATACCGATTACCGGCTCAATCCCCGGAAAGGGAATGAGATAAGATTCATTACTACTATCGGTAATAAGAAACTGAAAAAAAATACTGAGATAACAGATCTTAAAGATCCGAATGATCCTTCCTTCGATTTCAATAGACTCTATGATACGGTAAAGCTCAGCACCTACCAGTTCAGGGCAAGGGTGGTGGCCGCAAAATATTTTCCCTTTGGCGGGAAACGCAGTACGCTGAAAACAGCCTTTAACGGTGGGATGTTCCAGAGTGGTAATATTTTCCGCAATGAACTTTTCCAGGTGGGGGGATATAAACTGCTGCGCGGGTTTGATGAGGAAAGCCAGTACCTCTCGCATTTTGCCATCGGCACGGTGGAGTTCCGGTACCTGGTCGGGCAGAATTCATTTTTTTACGCGCTGGTTGACGGAGGCTGGGGCAGGAACAATATCTCTTTCATAAAACAGAACTATACTTTTTTCGGGACCGGTCTCGGTTTGGCCTTCGAAACAAAAGCGGGCATATTCAACCTCGCCTGGGCGGTAGGGAAGCGGAATGATACGGAGTTCAATCTGCGGCAGTCGAAGATCCACTTCGGGTTTGTAAATTACTTCTAGAGTTCGATAAGGTTTGCACGCGGAGGGCGCCGGGCCCGCTGAGATTTGTTTTACAAAGTGTTTTCTCTGCGTACTCCGCGCTCTCTGCGTGAAATTCATTTCGCCATTAAGGAAATGTACTTCCGAATAGCTATTTAACCGATTACCTATTACTCAATGCGGGATGGAGTTCTCTCGCAGCGTGCGCCGCGCTAACGCAGCGATCGCCGCGAGAAATAATTCACGCTGAGCACATCGTGTCATCTGAATCCTTTTTTTGGGGACAAAAATACCAGGCAGGCGTTTTCAGATTATTTTTAAAACTATTTCTTTTAATCCTGTCCATCCCGGGTAACAGTTTGATATTTTTGCCGTATAATTTTATTCCTTGAGCAGGTTTCTCTTTTTCTTACTGTGCAGTTTGTTGTTTACCGGGGCCCTTTCGGCCCAGGTTTCTGACTCAACAGCATTACCGGTACCGGATTCGCTGAAACAAGCAGACAGCATCCGGCAGGATGTTCCGCCGGTTGTTATTCCGTTAGCTGATTCTGTTTCAAAAAAACCTGTTACAGAGGATACCGGCTGGACCCTGAACCCGGGATCTGAACGTTTATTGATGCAACAGGTACTGGAACACCACCCTTATTTTGGGTTTGGATCCATCGTCCGCCAACCGGCACAGGAGTCTTTGACAAGAAAAGTGACCGGTAAAGAATGGATCTTTTACCTGCTCGTTTTTTTATTGATGGTTTTTGGAACGCTGCGACGGCTCTTCCCCAAATATTTCAATGACCTGTTCCGGCTTTTTTTCCGCACAACCATCAAACAGCGGCAGATCAAGGAGCAACTCGTGCAAACACCCCTCCCTTCTTTATTGCTGAATGGGTTCTTTGTACTTAGCACGGGGCTTTATATCACTTTTATACTGGAGTATTTCCAACTGGACCCCACCGGTAATTTCTGGTTATTGCTCCTGTACAGTTGTGCAGGACTTTCGGCCGTTTATTTCATCAAGTTCGCGGGGCTGAAGATCTCCGGGTGGCTTTTTAAT
>CAZEZE010000345.1:0-3382 GCA_964516445.1 uncultured Chitinophaga sp.
AAATGCGGCCTGGGTGCCGAAGCCGGAAAAAGCGAGACCATAATTGCCCGCGGAGTCCGTGAAGCTATTGTTCTTATTGTTAATGTAGAGCTGGTTGTGGCCTTTGAGGTTGTGGTGCTGGCTGCTGGCTGTAACATAGATATCCAGGTAACCATCTGCATTCACATCGGCCATCGTAACCCCGGAGCACCAGTCGGCTGTTCCGGCTACTCCCGCCGCGGCCGTGATATCTTCAAACCGGAAGTCGCCCTTATTCAGGTAAAGTTTGTTATTCCCCTCGCTGTTGGCGGTAAAATAAATATCAGGAAGACCGTCATTATTAATATCCCCGGTGGCTACCCCTCCCCCGTTGTAGTAATAGAGGTAATATAAAATATTGAACATGTCATGGTCAACCAGTTTGTTCTCGAATGTGATACCTGTTTTGGAGGACGAAAGGCTTTCAAAGACCCGTGCCTTTTTTTTCCCGCAGGAAGTCATGACCAATACTAAAGTTATGATCGCTACCGAAACAGATAATCCCCTGACTGACATACAAAAGATTTAAACCTTATAAAAGAATAAAAGGGCCAAACAAAGAATTGTTCAGCCCCTGATTGCTTATAACTGCTTTAATCTATCAAATACACCAACTATTACAATCTTGCATTATAGAGTGCCTGTATTTCCGTAGCGGTAAGGGCGGCACTGTACAACCTGAATTGGTCCAGACCACCGGTAAAGGTTTTGATCCAGTCATCACCCGGTCCCTGCGCTCCGCCATGCTTGTTCCATCCCCCGATGATCAGTTTCTTGCAGGAGGTGAGATCAAGCGGTCCTCTCGGGTTACCGCCGTTCTTCACATCCGTAGCAGAGGCTGGCGCGGGTGTTACCGCTGCCCCGTCGAAATAGTACGTCATTTTGGAAGTGGTCTGGTCATATACAAAAGCCAGGTGATGCCAACTGCCATCCAGCAGCGGCTTCGGGAATTTATTGCCATCAGGCCATTCCAGCCACTGGTCCATTAAACCCAGTTTGAGCGTGGTGGCAGTAGTGTTTCCGTGCTCAAGCATAAGGAAAATGGCGCTGTGTGACCAGCCGTATTTATCATCCACAAGGGAAAACACAAATTCAGTACGTCCGGCATCTGTATTCTTCATCCAGAACGCAATGGTCAGGCTGGTAGCCAGGGGTAACTTGTTGGAATTGGGATAAACGATCGATTTCCCGTCGCCACCTTGCTGTCCCTTCCCGGTGATGCCGGTAATTGAGGTCATTGAATTGGAAACGGGGAAATTCGCACGAATACTATCCACCGCGTTCCGCAACTGGTCGGTACCTCCGCCATCCATGGCCGCATAAAACTTCAGGGGGCTGTTGGGAGGAGTGTTGTCCTGGAGATAGTTACCAAGTTCAGGTCTTTCCATCTTCTGGCAACTACCCAGCATCAATACTGCCAGTATAGCTCCAATACAAATGTTTAGCCTATTTTTCATGTCAAGTAGTTTTAAAGGTTACTGTTACCATTCGGGGTTTTGTACCAGGTTCGGATTAGCATTCAGCGCTGAGTTGGGTATCGGGTAAAAGCGGTGTTTGTTCTGGTAGCCCAGACCGCCCAGTACATTTACCGCATCGCCCCATCTTACCAGGTCAAAGAAACGTTCATATTCCATAGCGAATTCAACCCTTCTTTCCTGCTTGATGTTCGTCCGGAGTGAGTCCTTACTTACAAAATTAAGATTGGGGAGGCCTGCTCTGGTACGGACCATGTTGACCCAGCCAACAGCATCGGCTGCGTTCTGCGCACCTCCGATCTCGTTAGCTGCTTCCGCAGCCATCAGGTATACATCGGCCATCCTGAAGACCCGGTGGTTCACCCATGTATTCTGTGCCTCGTTATTGGGTGTGCCAAGGCCGGCGGCCTGGTAATCGCTGTACTGGTTATATACTTTCTTATTCCAGTAAAGAGCATTGGTAAGGTTAGGAACGGTAAGTCCGTATCCGCCGGTAGCACTTCCTCCGTCACTTTGGTTGGAGTATAAAACAGTTGACATTCTTCTCAGGTCGCTGGGTGATTCATATGCCCCAACTAATGCCGGACTGGGTGTGTTCCATCCCCAGCCAAGATCCCAGGTACCTGACCCCCTTACACCCTGGCATTGCCCGAGACGGCTCCAGTAACTATTCCCATCGCCTGCAGTTTTATGTGCCTGGATCTCAAAAATGGATTCCTCGCAAAGTTCACCTTCTGTTTTGAATATCTTGTAATAAGGAGTGTACAACGGGGCATTGGCGCCTGCAGGGCGGGAAGCCATGACCATTTGACAATAACCAAGAGCCTGCGCCCATTGCTGCCTGTATAACTTAACTTTTGCAAGAAAAGTCCGTGCCGCTGACTTGGTCAGCCTGCCGCTGTATTTGGGTTCCCATGTAAGGGGCAGGTACTGTTCCGCATAGGTCAGATCCGCTTCGATCAGCGCATATATTTCTGCCGCGGGAGATTTTGCTTTTTGCCCGTCAGCAGGCGTATTGATCTTAAAATCGATCTTGGGCACATCCCCGAATGTTCTTACCAGGTCAAAATAGGAATAGGCCCGGAAAAACTTGGCTTCCGCTATATTGACCAGTGAAGCCGGGTCGGTATATCCGCCTTTTGCTGCTTCATCCAGTGCATCATTGCAAAGACCAATGAATACATAGTGCTTATCCCAGTAAAGACCGGCGCCCCAGTCATCTTTTGTATACTGGAAATTGTCGTACGTCTGGTGCCAGGCGGATGCACCCGGGTCCGCTACTATTTCCGCGTCATCCGAACGGAAACCGTTCATGGCCACCCAGGGAATGTTCTCAAAACCATCGCCGCAGTACGGCTGATCGGCAGAATTACGCACGGCTCCGTAAAGACCCAGCGCTTTCCCTTCAAGGGCTCCCACTTTGATATCATCCACCGTCACACTCAGCGGTTCACGGTCAAGAAATTTCTTACACCCTGAAACGAATGTTAAAGACGGTACTGCAAGCAGGGCGCCTATCACAATTCTGTTCAGTTTATTAATCTTTATCATGGTATTATAAAGTTTAATTGCTTTTAAAAGTTTGCATTAAGGCCAAAAGTGATCACACGGGGGAGGGCGCTGCCGGCTCCGCCGAAGTCCATTCCATATCCCAGAGCATCGCCCGCAAATTCAGGCGAATAACCCAGGTTGCGTTTCCATGTTTTCAGGTTCTGCACGGAGAATGCCAGTTTGAGATTCTTGATACCGGTGATCTTTGGCAATTTCGCAAACGTGTAGCTCAGGTTCAGGTTCCTGATCCTGAAATAGCTTCCGTCCTCGATACCGTACGTTGATGGCGCCCTGTTGATCAGGTGGTCCTGGTTCACAATCGGTACCCAGTTGGAAGA
>CAZEZE010000346.1:0-3369 GCA_964516445.1 uncultured Chitinophaga sp.
CTCCCTACTCCAGATCATCGGAACAAAAGAAAAATTATCGAACACCTCCTCTTTCAGCGCCCCGCTATCCAGTTTTGTGATCCTGCGCATTTGCTGGATATCTCCCGCACCGAGTGGAATTACCATCATTCCGCCGGGTTTTAATTGCTCCACCAGTTTAGCCGGGATTTCCGGGGCTGCGGCTGTAATGAGCACCCGGTCGAATGGCGCGAAAGTAGGCAGACCCTCATAACCGTCGCCATAAAAGAACTTGATACCGGGATATTTTTTAAGGAACCCGAATTTCCTGTTGGATTCAAACAATTTTTTCTGTCTTTCGATCGTATAAACCTGCGCGCCCATTTCCGCCAGCACTACGGCCTGGTAGGCGCTTCCGGTTCCGATCTCCAGTACTTTCATAAAGGGTTGTATTTCGAGCAGCTGAGACTGGTAGGCCACTGTATACGGCTGTGAAATGGTTTGTCCTTCCCCGATCGGGAAGGCTCTGTCCTCGTAGGCTACTTCATCAAATGCAGAGTCAAGGAAAAAATGCCGGGGCACTTCAAGTATCGCATCCAGCACCCGGTCATCAGATATCCCTTTGGCCTGGATACCCTGTACCAGCTTTTTGCGCAGGCCCTTGTGGCGGTAACTGTCTTCGGTTGGTCTCATAAGCCGGATGCAAAATAGGTGATGCAGATGAATGCTAAAAAGAGAATGAATTCTTTACGCTATAAGACCGGTCGTATATTTCGTTCCTCACTTATTTCAGCGAGGCAGATAGAAGCCAGTACAGCAATTAGTACAACACTGTATTCTGCTCCTCCCAGTGTTTTGCCCACTACGAACCAGCCGTTTGGGGAGTGAACAATTACAATACCGGTTAGCAGTATGATGATCTCTCCAATACAGAAAAATTTCACAAGCCTTCGCATGACCATCAGAAGTCCGCCCAGCAACTCAAAAAGGGTGACGGTCCAGGCGAGGTAAAACCCCGCCGGGAACCCTTTGCTCCCCAGGAATTCACCGAAGCCGGGTAGGGTGTACTCCACCAGCCTGATCACCGCATGCGACATAAACACCAGACCCATCAGTATCCTCAGCAGGGCAATAGACAAGGAAGGACGCAGCCAATCTTTCATAGTCAGAGTTTCATGGATGTGATGATCGCTTTTATTTTTTCGTCCAGTTCCCTGTCTGTTTTCGCGTAAGCACCGGCGTCGGTGAGTTTGGCATTCACGCTGAAATAAAATTTGATCTTGGGTTCCGTTCCGCTCGGTCTGGCGGAAATACTGCTGCCGTCCTCCAGAATAAACTGCAGTACGTTGGATTTGGGAAGTTCGATGGCCCACTCGTCTCCCGTTTGGGGGTTTTTCCCTTTTCGCAGCTCATAGTCCAGCAGTTGAACAACCGGGGAACCATTAATAATTTTCGGCGGATTGTTCCGGTAGCTCTCCATCATTGCCGCTATCTGCTGCTGGCCGTCCATTCCTTTTTTGGTGATGGAGATAAGCTGTTCCTTATAGCATCCGTACTGAACATAGAGGTCGATCATTTTTTCATACAGGCTGCGTCCTTTTTCCTTTTCATAGGCCGCCATTTCACAAAGAAGGGCCACCGCACTTATTCCGTCCTTGTCACGGATCTTATCACCGATCATCAGTCCAAAGCTTTCCTCCCCCCCGATGATATAGTTTTCCATCCCTTCTTTCTGCCGTATCATTTCCGCGATCCATTTGAAACCGGTAAGCACCCGGTAACAAGCCACACCGTTTCCGGCCGCAATGGCATCGATCATTGGTGTGGTGACAATTGTGGTGATCACCATGTCATTGGATTTCGCTATGCCTTTCGTTTTCCGTGCTTCGATCAGGTAGTTGAACGCCAATACAGCGGTCTGGTTGCCATTCATCAGCACCCATTTTCCCGTTGTGTCCTTTACGCCGATCGCAATCCGGTCGGCATCAGGATCTGTTCCGCACAGGATATCCGCATCGAGTTGTTCCGCCATTTTCAATCCCAGGCTCATCGCTTCGCTTTCTTCGGGATTGGGATACACAACAGTGGGAAAATTCCCGTCGGGTTTCATCTGTTCTTTTACAATATGCACATTTTTAAACCCGAATTTCTCGAGTACCGGCGGAACAAGTGTGATTCCCGTTCCGTGTATCGAAGTGTAAATGATCTTCAAATCGCTGTTCCGGGCGATCACTTCGGGATACACACTCAGCCCTTTCACCATTTCCATATATAGTTCATCCAGTTCCTTCCCGATGACGGTGATGTTTTCTCCTCCCCCGCTCCATTTCACCTCCTCCACTGAAGCGATCTTGTCTACTTCCCTTATCACATTCCTGTCGTGGGGCGGCACCAATTGTGAACCATCATCCCAATAGGCTTTGTAACCGTTATATTCTTTCGGGTTATGTGAGGCGGTGCAAACCACTCCTCCCTGGCAACCCAGTGTACGAATGGCAAAAGAGAGCTCCGGGGTGGGCCTCAGGTCTTCGAATAAATATACTTTGATACCATTGGCCGCAAATACATTCGCGGCTGTTTCCGCGAAAAACCGGCTGTTATTGCGGCAGTCATGGGCAATGGCCACTTTCACCACTCCTTTAAAACTTTGCTTCAGGTAATTGGCATAACCCTGTGTGGCCATTCCAACTGTGTATTTATTCATCCGGTTCGTACCCGCACCCATGATCCCTCTCAACCCCCCGGTGCCAAACTCAAGGTTCCTGTAAAACGCATCCGCCAGTTCGCCCGGGTTCTCTTTTTGCATCCGGGTGATCTCTTCCTTTGTCGCACTGTCAAAATCCCCTTTGAGCCAGGTATCGATCTTTGCCTGAATTACTTCGTCCATAATAATTCCGTTTATGCGTGAAAGTTAATAGATTTTTATATTCTGAAACTTAAAAGAGCGGGGAAACGTAAATTTGATTCGTAAACCAGTTTTTCTCCGTTCAACTCTGTGCGAAAAACGCTGCGTCCTATTTGGCAATAAAATTCCCCATACTATTTTTTGTGTTCATCAACTGCACCTGTTCATTTGGACAGGATCTGGCAGATGTTAAATCAACCACTAACCCGGTCCTTCCGCTTACTGAAATGATACGTACTGATACGGTTGATCCGGGAATGCCGCCATTCGTTCTCACAGCCCGGCAAAAGAAAAAGCGCACCTGGATCGTAGCCGGAGCCAATGTGCTGGGTTATGGATCGATCATGATCGGTTTGTACAATACCTGGTACAAGGACTACCCGCAATCCGGGTTACATTCCTTCAATGACTGGCCCGAATGGAAACAGGTGGATAAGACCGGTCATGTGTTCAGTGCCTATATTGAAAGCAGGGGCAGTTCGGAGCTTTGGCGCTGGACGGGTATG
>CAZEZE010000347.1:0-3345 GCA_964516445.1 uncultured Chitinophaga sp.
CCATTTATAACGATCTGAAGGAAAGAAAACGGCAGGGCCGTAAGTCTTTCGCGGTCCTGATCGATCCGGATAAGGTGAATACGACCGTACTGGATGAACTCATCGAACTCACCACTACGGCCAAAGTGGATTATCTCCTGGTTGGTGGCAGCCTTGTGATATCCAACCACCTGGATGAATGCGTACAGCATATCAAACAAAACAGTGATATTCCCGTCATCCTTTTCCCGGGCAGCCCTTCACAGGTGAGCAAGTATGCCGATGCGTTATTGTATCTCTCCCTGATCTCGGGCCGCAACCCCGAACTACTGATCGGGCAGCATGTGGTTTCGGCACCGTTTGTAAGACAAAGCGGATTGGAAATAATGCCAACGGGTTATATCGTTATCGACGGTGGCGCCCCCACTACGGTATCGTATATCAGCAATGCGGCCCCGGTGCCTGCCGACAAGAATGAGATCGCCATGTGCACGGCCATGGCCGGTGAAATGCTGGGTATGAAACTGATCTATATGGATGCAGGCAGTGGCGCCAAACGACCCATCACCGAAAGCATGATCAAATCGGTGGCCGACCAGATCGAGGCCCCGTTGATCGTTGGTGGCGGAATCCTTCAACCGGAAAAGGCCTACCTGAACTGCAAAGCCGGAGCAGATGTAATCGTTGTGGGTAACGCGATTGAGAAAGACGCATCCCTGATAAAAGAAATGAGTGATGCCGTGCACAGTGTGCCGGTAAAGATCTAACGCAGCTCCTCCACCTTCACCCTCGAAGGTGTTTCTTTTCCTGCCACTATACTTTTCGAACTCATGGCGATCGCCTTAATGATCATGGTCATATTCTCCAGGTCGAGCGTCTTCACTTCATCACCGGGTTTGTGGTAATATGGCTCCACATCCATCTTTGACGTTGAAATGGTATGCGCGGGCACGCCCAGTCTTGCTAACGTGGCGTTATCGGACCGGTAGAATAATTGCTGTGTGGGATATGGATCCGGATAAAAAGTGAAACCGGTCCCTTCCAGGTCTTTTGCCAGGATCTCTCCCATATTGGTTTTTTCGTACCCGGTGATATAAGCTGAGTTCTTTCCCCATTTGCTTTCCGTACCGATCATTTCAATATTGAACATGGCCATCACCTTTTCAGGGTTGACCTGGCCGGAAAAATACCGGGAGCCGTAACCACCGGATTCTTCCGCGGTAAAAGCGACAAACACCAGGGTCCTTTCATTGTTATTCTGCGCTTTGAAGTGCCTGGCCAGCAAGATGACAGCCGTGATCCCGGCTGCATCGTCGTTGGCACCGTTATAGATCGAATCCCCGTCTACCGGCCGGCCAATACCGATATGATCATAATGCCCGGAGAAAACAACCATCTCCTCTTTTTTACTCTTCCCCGGGATCACCCCCACCACGTTCGCCATTTTTTGTTCCGTGATCTCATGGGTCGCTTCGATCAGGAAAGCGGAAGGGTCTTTTTCTGTCATCACGAAAACAACACTGGTGCTGGTCCGGAATTGCGATGAACGTAGCCTTGCCAGGTTGCCAAAGCTGCCGGCAAAGCTTTTATCTACCCATACCACCGTGTTTTTATTGTTGCGGATATACTTCCGGGCCTCTGTCTGAAGATTGGCGCCGGGTTTTACATACCCGGTCTCATAACCGGAGGACCCGTCGATCCTGAGTTGGGGCTGGGTCGTCACCACCAATATGTTCTTCGGATCTATACTTTCACCGTCGAGTGTAGCGGCGGCGCTGACGAGTTTTGGACGCGCTAATACAAATTCCTGCCGGTAACTGCCGCTGTTATTCCAGGTCTGTAAACCCGCTGCTTTGAATTCAGCCCCAATAAAATCAGCAGCCTTGTCGATCTCGGGTGAAAACACTTTTCGTCCTTTCATTTCATCCGAGGCCAGGGTGCTGATGACCCTTTCCGCATCTTTTGCATGGATGAGATCATCCGCCTTCTGCGCCCATAAAAAAGAGGTTGCTGTTATCAACAACCCCGCGAGAACTATTCTTTTCATCGGTTCGTTTAAAATTGAAGTTTCGGATACTTAGTAGACAATTGGCAATGGTGTTCTACAGTTCTAAAATTGTTTCAAATTTTCTCAGGCGTAAAAAAATGTGAATCGACAATTGCCACTTAAAATTATTTATCACAGCCGTATTATAATTAAGTGAAATAAGAACTGTCAACGGCCCCATTGCCTATTGCCTATTGTCTATTGTCTATTGAACTAAAGGCTCATCATCTCTTTAAACTTCACCGTCTGCCTCCTGCTTACTTCAATTTTCTCGCCACCTTTCAGTTCCAGCAGCAGCCCGCCGTTGAAATAAGGCTCTATTTTATCGATCATGCGAAGATTAACAATGTGTTTACGGTTAGCGCGGAAAAAGGTCTTCTCATCCAGCCTTTCTTCCAGTGCATTGAGTGATTTTAGGATCAGCGGCTTATTGGAACCAAAGAATACTTTGGCATAATTACCCACGCTTTCGAAAAGCCGGATATCGCTCAGTTTCACAAACCAGCATCTTTCACCGTCCTTCACAAAGACCTGGTCATTTTCCGTAAGCAGGCTGTTGTTGGTGCTGACCTGGTCGGCACTACGGGGTTCCCGGATTTCGCTCATACTCAGTTTTTGCACAGCATCCGCCAGTCTTTTCGGCTCGATGGGTTTCAGCAGGTAATCCAGCGCATTTACCTCAAAGGCCTTGATGGCAAACTCATCGTAAGCTGTAGTAAAAATGACATGGGGCGCTTTTTCCAGTTGTGACAGCATATCAAAACCGGTCTTACCGGGCATCTGGATGTCGAGGAATATCAGGTCGGGTTGTTGACTTTCAATCTTCGAGATCCCCTCTTCGGCATTTGCCGCCTCATCCACCACTTCCACTTCGGGGTAATCCTGCAGGAGTTTTTTTAATTCAGCCCTTGCCAGTCGTTCGTCATCAATGATGATTGCTTTCATTCTTTGTTGTTTAGTGTATGATATCCGTTTATTAAAAAGTGAGGTCACGGTATTTCCTCAACCTCAACCTCAACCTTAACCTTAATCTTAGCCTAAACCTCCATTCTTTTCCACCGGTATCAGCACCCTCGCCTCTACCAGTGAACCGTTGATCTGCCGGATGTCAAATTTGGCTTTGTCGCCATACAACAGGTTCAGCCGGTTCGTGGTGCTGGAAAGACCAAAACCTTCGGCGCTCATCTTTCCGTTCAACTGACCGGTATTCTGCACCACCAGTTCATGATAATTGTCCCTGAAATCCGAGATCACTTTCACCACACCTCCGTTGATCTGTTTACTGATGCCGTGCTTGATGGCGTTTTCCACCAGGGTCT
>CAZEZE010000348.1:0-3345 GCA_964516445.1 uncultured Chitinophaga sp.
CTACCTTGAGGTATCACCTTCTCCCGACCAGACGGCAAAGGAATTGCCTGCTATTGGTTTTACCTGTGCTGCCCAAACCATACCGGCAAGGGGACAGGGAAATACCGGCCCCGATGAGAAAACACTACAACAGGTAGTGATCACTGCTGAAAAGGAAAAAACCGAATCCGAAAAGTTCAGTGAGAAATATGCTTCGGGTCAAATGAAGAAATCGAATTCCCTGCGAAATGAGTATGATTTCATTACGAACCCGGTTGCTGTGGACAATGTATCCCTTTTTGATTTTATCAGGGGCCGTATCCCCGGGCTGAGGATACGGACGAGCCTCGACGGAACGCCGTATTTAAGTGGCAGCTCGGGTGGCACGGTTACGGTATATCTAAATGACATGGAGCTGGACAGTAACCTGAGTTCGATCGCCTCCCTGCAGATCAAAGATGTGGCCCAGGTAAAATATTACAGCACCAGCTTTAAACCCAAAGCCGTATGGAGAAATATGCTCACCGATATAAAGGCACCCGACGCCGGTGACCTGCTCATCTATACCCGGGGTGATTATATGGGAGACGACAGGACAAAAGGATTGGCCAAAACCACCATAGCCGGCTATCATCTTGAAAAACCTGAACCTGATGCCGGATCGGAAGGATCATTAGTCTGGATGGCCGGCTGGGATGTACAGCCCGGACAGACCATCTATATCAGCCTGCCTGAAGATAAACCCGGAACCCAGGCATTACTGATCATCGAAGGTATCAATGAACTGATGCTGCCTTACCGTTTCACGCAAAAACTTGTTTTTAACTAAGCCGTAAAAAACTACTTTTACATAAACCCTTCAAGTATGTTAAAAGTGGAACATATTGGTATTGCCGTTAAGGATATGCAGGCTTCGGTAACCCTGTTCGAAAAACTCCTTAACAGTCCCTGCTACAAAACGGAAATGGTGGAGAGCGAGCAGGTGAATACGGCTTTTTTTCAGCAGGGCGAAACGAAGATCGAATTGCTTGAAAGCAGTAGTCCCGGAGGTGTCATAGCCAGGTTCATTGAAAAAAAAGGCGAGGGCCTGCACCATATCGCTTTTGAGGTGGCCGATATCCATGCGGAAATGAAAAGGCTGCAGGATGAGGGTTTTGTTTTACTGAACGATAGCCCCAAAAAAGGCGCCGATCATAAGCTGGTCTGTTTCCTTCACCCCAAAGGCACCAATGGCGTACTGGTGGAGCTATGCCAGTCCATCCGATAGCTATCGGATTAAAAATGGATTGTGCCTGATCTCTTCCCCGATGCTGGTTACCGGTCCGTGCCCGCTGTAAACCTGGGTTTCTTCGGGCAGTACGAACAGTTTTTCCCGGATATTCTTTAGCAGGAGCTGGTGGTTTCCCCCGGGCAGGTCTGTGCGCCCGATGCTGCGGTTGAACAATACGTCGCCGCTGATGATGAAGTGCTGGCGGGGGCAGTAAAAGCAGATATGACCCGGCGAATGACCCGGGGCTTCGATCACTTCGAGCTCGTCTTCGCCCAGTTTTACCTTATCTCCCTCCCCCAGGTAAACCAGCTCACCCCTGTAGCCGTCAAAGGGCAGCTCATACATAAGCCCCGAAGCCGGTGCGTAGTCGAGCAGGGCCTTCTCTTTGGCGTGCAGGTGCAGGCTGAGCCCCCAGGTATCGGCCACGAATTTGTTCCCGAACACGTGGTCAAGGTGGCAATGGGTATTAAGCAGCATAGCGGGCTTCAACCCGCTCTGTGTAATAAAAGCCTTCAGCTCATCCTTTTCGTGATCGAAATAGCAGCCCGGGTCGATGATGATGCACTCGTTAAACTCATTGTACAGCAGATAAGTATTTTCCTGTATGGGGCTGAAGACGAAAGGCCTGATTTTTAACATAAGGCTTATGAAATTGTTTTTTAATGATTAGCCTGAAACAAGTAATTTTAGTCTCAATATCAACTTTTCAGTATGGCGAAGTTCAGCAGAATATCTCTAATTTCCTTTTTGCTTATCCTCAGTTCCTATTTTGCCGTGGCGCAGGTCAATAGTGTGGAGTTTGGAAAGAACAGGGTTCAGTATAAAAAATTCAAGTGGAAATACTACCAGAGCCGGAATTTCAACGTGTATTACTACCAGAATGGTGAGGAGCTCGCCAAGTTCATTGCCCAAAGTGCCGAAAAGGAATTACCGCAAATAGAGAATGCCGCCGAATACAGCCTCCAGCGCAGGGCCAATATCGTCCTGTACAATGAGTATGCCGATATGCTGCAGAGCAATATCGGGCTTGAGATCGACTGGCAGAACAAGAGCGGCGGCACCAAGCTGGTGAACAATAAGATGATCGTTTATTTTGACGCCGATCACCAGAAACTACGGCACCAGATCCGCATGGGCATTGCCCAGATCCTGACCGAGAACCGCCTCTTCGGGGACGATTTCGGCGAATTTGCCGGCAACCAGGCCCTGCTCGACCTGCCCAAATGGCTAACAGAAGGCTATATCGCCTACCTGGCCCAGAACTGGAGCACCGAACTGGATGACGAACTGAAAAGCGAGATCCTCAGCGGCAACTATAATAAGTTCTCCAAATTCGTTTTTAAAAGACCCGAGATCGCCGGGCATGCCTTCTGGTATTTCATTGAAGAGAAGTACAAAAAGGAGAATGTCACCTACCTGCTCTACCTGGCCACCATCTACAAGAACCTCAACAAAGCCTTTATGCAGGTGTGCAAGCAGAAGTTCAAGGATGTGCAGGCCGAGTTCATGGAATACCAGGAAGACAAATATTATAAAGACATCGCCAAAAGAAAACCCTACCCGAAAGGGAACTATATCGAAGGATTTGACATCAACAGCCGGCAGGATTATTTCCGTTTCAATGTGAACCCGGTCAAACGCAATAATTCCTACGTGGTTACCCAGTTCCGCAAGGGCATTGTGAGGGTCATCTATAACGACGAGTTCGTGAACAAGACCCTGCTCAAATACGGTACCCGCAGCTACAAGAGTGAGATCAATCCCAATTATCCGCTTATGGCCTGGGATCCCAAGGGCACCCGTATCGCCGTGATGTATGTGAAAGAAGGAAAGCTTAACCTGTTCGTGTACGACATCATCACCCGGATGAAGCAACACAAGATCGACCTCACCAAACAATTCGACCAGGTGCAGGATATGAAGTATATGCTCAACAGCAATACCCTCCTGCTCACCGCGGTAAAGAACGGGCATACCGACATTTTTTCGCTGGAGCTGCAAAATGAAAAGGTCAGGCAGATCACCAATGATGTTTATGATGACCTGGATGCTTCCTTTGTGGCTTTCCCCAACAAAACGGGTATCATCTTCGCCAG